>CAUJJC010000211.1 GCA_963204975.1 Verrucomicrobiota bacterium
CAATTCCAACGAGGCACCGCCACCGGTGGAGATGAAGGTCATCTTGTCGGCCAGCTTGGCCTTCTTCACCGCCTTCACGCTGTCGCCGCCGCCGATGATGTTCTTGGCGGTGGTGTTGGCGGCCATAGCTTCGGCGATGTCGAAGGTGCCCTTGGAGCTTTCCTTGATCTCGAACACACCCATCGGGCCGTTCCAGATGACGGTCTTCGCCTTGGCGATCTCTTCCGCGAAGAGCTTCACGCTCTCGGGTCCGATATCGACGCCTTCCCAGCCGTCCGGGATGCTTTCGCCAGCGCCGGTGAACTTGATGTTGCCGAGCTTCTTGTTGTCGAAGTCAAAGGCGTCCGTGATCATCGCATCGACGGGGATGAGGATCTTCACACCGCGCTCCTTGGCCTTGTCCAGAGCGGCCTGGGCAATGGGCTCCCATTCGGCCTTGTAGAGGCTCTTTCCGATGGAGATGCCCTGCACGATCTTGCGGAAGGTGTAGGCCATGCCGCCGCCGATGATGATGGTGTCGGCCTTTTCGAGCAGGCGATTGATGACGCCGATCTTATCGTTCACCTTCGCACCGCCGAGGATCACCACGAACGGACGCTCAGGGTTCTCGAGTTCGTCGTGCAGGTAGGCCAGTTCCTTCTCCATCAGCAAACCGGAGACAGCGGGCAGGCTATCAGCCACGCCAGCGGTGGAGCTGTGCGCACGGTGCGCGGAACCAAAGGCGTCGTTCACGAACACCTCGGCCAGATCGGCCAGGCCCTTCGCGAGGTCGGCGTCATTCTTCTCTTCGCCAGCGTGGAAGCGGGTGTTCTCCAAGAGCAGCACATCGCCGTCATTGAGCGCCAGGGCCTTGGCCTTCGCGTCGGCACCGATGCAGTCATCGGCAAAGGCGACCGGCTTGCCCAGCAGTGCGGCGAGCGCCGGGGCGACGGGAGCGAGGGATTGCTTCGGATCACGCTGGCCTTTCGGGCGGCCCAGGTGGGAGCAAAGGATGATGCGCGCGCCTATTTCGATCAGCGACTTCAGCGTCGGCAGCGTCTCCTGAATGCGGGTGGCATCGGTGATGACCATCTGGCCGTCCTTCTCGTCGAGCGGAACGTTGAAGTCCACGCGCACGAGGACGCGCTTTCCAGAGAGGTCGAGGTCACGAATGGTTTTCTTGGGCATGATCGAAGGTGAGTTGGGATTTGGGGAGCACCGAGATTAGCGAGAATCGTGCAAAAGACAGGGATTTTTCCAGGAAGGCGGACGGGTGGCGATTTGGTGATTGCGCCTGGCTCCGGTCGTTTGGTAGATCTTGGTGTGTCCAAAAGATGGCGGGCGGACACACTCGCCCCTTTGCTCGGACAGCGACCTCGCTTTCAACATGTCCACCAAGACCAATGCCGTGATATGGGGGCTTCTGGCTCTGCTGAATCTCCCCTTTTTGCTCGCTAGTGGTTTCTGGAAGCAACTCCGGACCTACGGATGGGATTCGATGCCGGCCATTGTTGTGTCGAGTCATCTCAAGACCGATAAGCATGGCCCGAATGGACGGATCGGCTTTCGAATCGAGGGCATCGAACCTGAGATGGAGTTCTGGGACTACCTCTCCGAGGACTTCACCTTCGGCAGGGAGGCGAAGACAAAGCAATTCATGGAGCGGCATGCACCGGGCACGAGGCACCAAGTCTATCTGTCCAAAGATCGGCGGGAGGCTTCGTTTGGTCGCTTCCCTCGGGACTATGAATCATGGAGTGTTTTCAACAGCATCACATGGCTGGTTTTTGCCGTGTTGTTTGGATTCCGATGGCGCAAAGAAAACCGCGACTGTGTGCTTGCTGCCGAACTTCACCACGGCTCTCTGGCTGACGGAAACTCATCCAGCTCCGGACGCCCGCTGGTGCTCGAATTTCAGAGTCCCACCCTTCGCGATCAGTATCAGAGACAAGTGCGGGTATTGCTTTCTCGCGAGCGTCCCTATCCCAGCGACGAGTATGCCACGGTGGTCGCGCTGCTGGATTGTTACCCACGAATGCTCATGGATGTGGCTCACCTCCAGGGCTGTGCCGAGTGCTCGGAGATCACCGCCCTATTGAGTTCAGAGCGACTTCGCCCCGGAGTCCGCGAGTTCTTCGCGACCTTCAAGTCGCACGAACTCAGCCAGACGGCACGAACCATACGTGATCATTTGTCGAAGCTCATTGCCGAGGCGCTGTGAAGTTCAGCGTTTCGTCGGTCGTGCAGGCACCAACAGCAATAGGCCGCCGAGAAGGCCTCCGACCTCAGCGATCCTGAGGGTTCGCTGTTTGTCCTCTGATCGGGCAGCGCCGTAGCTGAGGGCCAGAACAGCGGCGGCAACCAGCATCACCGAGCCGCATAGCACACACAGCCAGCGAGCACGAAAGAATGCCGCGATGGCTCCGACGACGAGTGCGAGGGCTATCGTTGGGACGCAAGTAATCAGGAAGAGGAGGTTCCCGAAGTCGGAGGCGAGCAGGGGATGCCACGAGTGCATGATCTCACACCACCACCGCCCAGATCACCTTCAAATATCGACCATCGGGGCAGTTCGACATCACCGGATGATCCATGCCGGCACCTGTGCGGTCGAGGATTTGCAGCTTGCGCTTGTTGCGATGCGCGGCACGGCAGGCGATTTCCTCGAACTCCTCCAGGCTCAGCAAGCCCGAGCACGAGCACGTCACGAAAAGCCCGCCCGGCTTCACGAGCTGGAGCGCCACGGCGTTGAGATCGTAATACTTGTTGCGCGCCTTTTTCGCGTCCTCGCTCTCGGGTTCGCGACTGAAAAGGAACTTCGGTGGATCGAGCACCACGGCGTCCCACTGCTCGCCGTTGGCGATCATTTGGCGACCCCACACAAAGGCGTCGCCTTGGGTCAGGCTGAGGCGGGTTTGGTTCAGATCGGCGTTCTTCTTGGCGGAGGCGATGGACTTCTCATCGAGGTCCACGGCGGTCACGTCCTCGCACTTGCCGATCAACTTGGCCGCCAGGGCGAAGCCGCCCGTGTAGCAGCACAAATCGAGCACACGCTTGCCCGCCACGAGCTGGCCGAAGCGCAGCCGGTTGTCCCGCTGGTCGCAGAAGAAGCCGGTCTTGTGCCCGTCCGGGAAGTTCACCTGATAACGAATGCCATGCTCCTGGATGCGGACCGTCGTGGGCGCGGGATCGTCGATCTCCGGCACATCCGCCATGCGGATGCCCTCGATCTGCGCGATCTCCGGGTCCACCTGGATCACATGCTGCGTGGTGCCCAGCAGCTCATGCATCCGGGCCAGCCAGCGCCGCAGCCGACGCCAGACGCCCAGCGTCGTCACCTCGATGGAGAGCGTGTCCGCGTAGCGATCCACCGTCAGCCCGCTGAGCCCGTCGCCATCGCTGAAGACCACGCGGTAGGCATTGGTCACAGCGTCGAGCTTCAGGGCATCGCGGCGCAAAAGCACGGCCCGCTCCAGACGCGCGTCCAGGTCCGCCTCCGTCAGTGGCTCGGCACCATGTTGCAGCACTCGCAGCGGGATCTTGGCCCGAGGATTGAAGAAGCCGGTGCCAAAGGGCTGGCCGTCCTTGTCCATGACGTGGATGAGGTCTCCGGCAGCCGCGTCGCGCGAGACGGCGCTGATCATGTTGGGATACACTGCCGGATTGAAGGAGAAATACTTCATCTGCGCCCAGGGCTGTGGCCAGTCCGCGCTGTCCGCAGGGGCGGGCGTGTCTGCGCTGGGCAGGCGCGGCTCCGGCCGCCGCGAGGGACCCCGATCCCGCTGCGCGTGCTGGGGCGGACGATCAAAACGCTGAGGCCGGTCAGAGCGTTGTGGAGGGCGGGGGCGAGGCGGGAAGGACATGGATGGTCCTCTCTGTCTCCACAACGCCCGCTCCGCAATGCCAAATCATGCTCTCTGGATTAGCGTGAGGCCATCCACGTCATCATGTTTCGCTTCAGTTCATCCGTTGGCAGGTGCGCGATTTCCTGCTCGGTCCAGCCGGAGTGTCGCAGGCGGTCATATTCGCTCCCGTAGAAATCCTGAAAGGCAGAACTCATTTCGGAAACAGGCGGGGCCTGGTTCAGGGATGCTTCCTGGACGAGCCAGTCACGCACTGCCTTGATGAGAAGGTCGGCATCGTTTTGATGCGCCTTGATGTCGCAGCCGGACAAATCAGAGATGGCGGCCTGATAACGGTAGCGTTCGGTTTCCAGCACCAGCAGGCGTTTGGTCTTCCAGCGTTTGCCGGGGAAGTATTTGCATCCCATGTCGATCCCCAGTTCCAAAGGCATGTTCAGACGGAACAGTTCGTCTTTTTCGTGAGCCTGACAGCGTGAGAGATCGTGGATTCCGAACTTCGACTCGTGGATTAGTTCTACGATTTTATGCAGACGACTCTCCCCTGAGTCTGATCGCTCCAGTGCTAACCTGGGACGAAAACCCAGGTAGAGAAGGGTAAAAATCAGGACGTGAAGGAGCGGGCGATACTCCTGATCAAAAGGACAGTTTACAAAAACATTTTTCTCGAAGTCCTTCACTTGAAGTGTTGGCTGTCAGTGGCCCGTCGTGAACTCCAGCAGCGATTCAATCCTGCCGTTGCGCTGATGAACAAAAAGTTTTCCAGCCTGAGCCCTGGCCATTTTCTTCCCGAAAGCCATGGCACCAGATCTGTTGCCAAAGTTCCGCGCAGCTCGCACGGCTCCATATTTTCGGACACTCCACCGCCCATTTGGTCTCTGATAAACGTGATAGGCGTTCTCCATCATTTGGTGAGGCTACAATCATGTTTGTGACTGTCAACTTTCACGGCAGCCGCTCCACGACCAGCCCGCGCACCTTCCCCGTGGTGCCATACGTGGCTAGGCCAAAAGGCGCGCAGCGCTCGATGTCGCCCGCGCGCAGACTGATCGTGCGCGCCTTGAGACTGGCATTGATGATCAGCCGCCCGTCCAGCCACCCTCGAATCTCCTCGCTGCGCACCTCCAGGCGAAAGCGATACCACTGGCCGTTGACGAAGCGATGTTCCCCTCGGGTTGCGTTCTCATTCGCGCTTTGCTCGTCGATGTTCGAGATGCCCACCAGCCCGCCGCCCCAGCCGCCGTTCACCAGCGTCGCGCAGGTCTTGAGGCTTCGAATGGGAAACGTCACCGCGCCGAAGAAGTCCTGCCCCGCCACGCGCATTGCCTCATACTCGATCGCGTAGTCCACCACCGGGAGCCCCATCGACTCCCATCCTCCGAACCGCACCGCCGTCATCGGAGCCCCCTCGGGCAAAACGAACTCCCCTGGTCCCATCTGGGGCTTGCCAGCGCCCTCGATGGCCACTGCCACCCACTGCGGCAGCATCGCCGCCTCCAGCATCTCCCAGCGCTGCGGCTTGCTCTCCGAGCAACCTGCCAGCAGCACCGCCACGCAACTCATCATCCTCCAGGTCTTCATGGACTCCGAAACTCGGGTGCGAACTACCTCGTGCAAGCAGCAACTGGGACGCGGTGAGCGCAGTGCTGATGCCTGACAAAACGAAGTGAGGGTCTTCAAACACGAATTCAAACCGAATGGGCCGCGAATGACCGCGAATAGCCGAAGTGTTGTCCCATTAGCGGCCATTCGTTCTCATTCGTCTTCATTCGCGTTGAGAAAACGAGTCCGCACGCTCGGCGCGTCTGCCTACTCCTCCATCAGATACCGGATGCGCTTGTTCACGTCGGTATTGATCGAGTGGTAGGGGCGCAGGAGGTTGCCGGGGGCGAAGAGGGTGTTGCGGATGTGCTCCATGTCGT
>CAUJJC010000212.1 GCA_963204975.1 Verrucomicrobiota bacterium
AACCGAGAACCGAGAACCGAGAACCGAGAACCGAGAACCGTAATAGCGTATGCCTTTCGACCCTACCAAACCGGCGAACAATGCGCCGCTCTCGAGTGCGGAAATCCGGGCGCAATTGATGGCGCTCCATGACGAGATTCAGCAGCGGGTGACGATCAATGACGTCAACACCTTGATCGCGAACGCTCTGCTGCTGGCGAGCAGCAATAGCAATGCCGTGGGCACCCTGAACATGGGGGCAGATGGCATCTACAACTCGAGCCAGCTCCAGGATGTGAGCAACAAGCTGGATGAATTGATCAACACGCTGCGCCGGTAGCCAGCTCGGGCGTGCCGGAGGGAACGGTGGCAGGACGAGGGCGCGGAGGCGATCCGCGTGGTCAGGGGGTCCGTGCCAGTTGTTGCAGCACCGCCTTGATCGACAGCGCCCGGCGCTTCCGGTTCTCAAACACGCTGACCTCGGTGTAGCCGGCGGTCTGGAGATGCTGGAGTGCTTCGACAAAGCCTTCGGCCACGCGATGGGGCTGATGGGAGTCGCTGCCGATCACGACCGGGATGCCGCGCTCGCCCATCATGGCGAGCATTTGCGGCCCTGGATTCATCTCGCGGTAGCGCTTGTGGATGCCGCTGGTGTTGAGTTCCATGGCGACGCCCGTCTTGGCGATGCGATCCAGGGCGGAAGCGATATCCTCGCGCATCTGCTCGAAGTCCCAGCCCTCGGGCTTGTAGTTCTTGATCAGGTCGGGATGGGCCAGACAATCGAAGAGCCCGCTCTCGGCGGAGTCCGCGAGCAGCTCGAAATACTGCTTCCGAAACGCCAGGGGGTCGCCGGTCTCAAAGCGCTCCATGTAGTCCTTGCCCTGCCAGTGGACGCTGCCCAGGCAGTAATGGAAGTCCGCCTTCTGGTGCAGCTCGGCGATCCAGTCCTCGAAGCCCGGAAAGTAATCGCTCTCCATGCCCAGGCGCACCTCCAGCCGACCGGCAAAGGCCTTCTGCGCCCGCTCCACCACCCGCACATACTCATCGAACTCATGCATCTCCATCCGCACCTGCGGCCAGAAGCCGCGCGGCATCGGGCTATGACAGGTGAAGATGATGCCGCTCAGTCCCATCTCCAGCCCCTGCTCCGCGTAATCCTCTGTCTGCCCGTAGGCATGTTTGCAGAAGAGGGTGTGCATGTGGGAGTCGAAAAACATGAGGAGAATGGCGAAGGATCGAATGATGACGGACGAGTGAATGGTCAGGCTGGAATGACGAACAAGGACCTCCGCCCTTCGTCACCCGGCGTTCCCGCCTTCGTCATGGAATGGCAGCGACTACTTGCCCTCGGCCTCGATCTTGATGTCGTCGAAGTAGATGGGCATCTCGGAGAAGGGCGTGCCCCAGATGGCGGCCTTGCCCAGGCCTTTCATCTTGTCATCGGCGTGCGAGATCTGCGCCTCTGCGGGCTCGGCAGCATCGGCAGCCCAGGCCTTGCAGGTGATCAGCCACTTGCCCGCCTCGCGCTCCTTGGCCTCCAGCTTCAGCAGGGTCCAGGTGTCGGTGGTCCAGGTGAAGGGGGCGGTCTTGAGCGTCTCGTCGTTCTTGATCAGCTCGATCTGCTTCTTGGCGCAGTTGACGATCAACCGGTAGCCAGAGTTGCCATGCACGCTGACTCCGAAACGAGGGAAACTGCGGCCCTTCTTGGAGGCGAAAGCCCGCGCCGTGATCGACTCGTCGCCGGAGGCGGATTCGCCCAATTGCGCATTGGCATCCACGATGGGCGAGGGATCAATCATGATCGCCTTGTTGCCGTCTTTGATGGCGATCTTCACCGTGCCATCGACGACGAACACCTCGCGCGGAGGCACACCCTCCTCCCAGGCCGAGCAGTCATACGCGAAGGACTTCATCTTCGCACCTTCCGTCGCGGCGGCGGTTTCAGCTTTGGGCGCAGCACCCTCGGTGCCGAAGGCCAGGGGGGCGACAACAAGGGCGAACAGGGCAGCAAATCGAGTGTTCATGAGGCGGTCAATAACGCGGATCACAGAGCTTCTTTCATCAACGCCAGCGCTTCGAGGGCGGATGCTTCCTGATGGACGAGCGCGTGAAGGCTGCGTGCCACGGCGACCGGGCGGGGATGCTGCCAGACATTGCGACCGATCGCGATGCCTGCGGCTCCGGCTTTCATGGAGTCCTCCACCATCTTGAACAGGCTGGCATCGTCGCCCATCGCCGCACCGCCGAGCACCACCACGGGCACGTAGCACTCGCTGATGATCGACTTGAACTCCTCCACACTCGCTCCCGTGGGGAAGGTGGTCTTCACCACATCGGCACCCAGCTCCGCTGCCAGGCGCACGGCGAAGCGCACATTGTCCACGGTGTATTTGTCACTCTGCCCCAGGCCATAGGGCAAGGTCTCCAGAATCACGGGCACATCGGAGTCCAGACTGGCCTGCACCAGATCGGCCGATGCCTGGATGGACTCGTCCTCATTCTCCGCGAAGGGGAAGAGCATGTTCATCACGGCGTGTGCGCCGATGAGTTCCGCAGTGTCCACGCCATACACCGGGATGCTGCCCGCTCCGGCACCGGTGGTGCGGACGTTATAGACATCCGTGCGCAGACAGATCCCCTTCCCCTGCGTGAGGTCCACACTGCGCATCGCCAGCCCGAGATTCATCACGTAGCAATCGACATACGGGTTCACCGATTCGATCAGCTTGAACGGCGTCTCGAGTCCGGGCACCGGGATGGCGACACCGTGGTCGATAGGGAGAATGACGGTGCGTCCGTCACGAAAGATGGCATCAAGGTTTTCTTCGCGAGTCATAGAATGGGGCTCATGAGTGGCGGCAGCCAGGGCCGCGCGCAACCCCGAATCGCATTCGTCAAAACCAAGGCCCGTGCCTTGCGCCCCTGTCACGCTGATCGTGTGACGCTTCAGGTGAACCACGGGCAGCAGCGGAGGAGCCTAGCGCGACAGCTCATTTCGTTCTGACACGAATGAAAACGAATCAGACGCGAATGGACGCGAATAGGACGTGTCGCTGCATTCGTGGCCATTCGCGTCCCATTCGTTTGGATTCGTGTTAAAACCCAAACCACGCCAGCAGTTCATGCCAAGGCCCTGGATCGGGGCGAAACTACTCCACGTCGTCGAGATCGCCTTCGCCCGCCTTCT
>CAUJJC010000213.1 GCA_963204975.1 Verrucomicrobiota bacterium
CCCAGCACGTCGATCATCGCGCCGACATCTACTCGTTGGGTGTCGTGCTCTACGAGTTGCTCACCGGCGAAGCTCCAGGCAGCAAACTCACACCGCCATCGCATCGGGTGCAGATGGATGTTCGGCTGGATGAAGTCGTGCTGCGCGCCCTGAGCGAGAAGCCCGAGCTGCGCTGGCAAACCGCCGCCGATATGAAGACGCAGGTGCAAACGATCACGCATCCGCCGGTCACACGCGCCAACAAGCAGCAGGCGCTCTACCATGCCATGGGCTTCCACACGGTCTGGGGTCAGCGTTTGATGAAGCTCTCGCTTCCCGGTGTGCTGGGCTTCCTCGGGTTTGTGCCGGGACTGGAGAAGCTCAGCGTGCTAAGCGCGTTCCTGGTCTTCCTGTTCATCGCGTCGTTCATCGAATGGGCGAACCGTCAGTTCCACGATCAAGCCTTCGTGCCGCGCCAGCCCTGGTGGCAGCGCGCTTTGCACAGCATCGTCATCGCCCTGCTGATCGTCGTGCCCCTGCGCGCCTGGGTGGTGCAGGCTTACGTCATCCCTGTGAACTCCATGGAGCCAGAGCTGCCCAAGGGCAGCCGTGTGCTGGTCTGGAAGCTCACGCGACACTTCGCGCCGGGCGACATCATCGTCCACCGGCACGGCGATCAGGTGTGGGTCAGCCGCATCATGCGTGTCGAGGGCGATACTTTCATCCTCCAGCGCAACCAGTGGCCTGAGGAGAAGCTTCCGAACAAGAATGTGATCGGCAAAGTGGTGAGCGTCTATTGGCATGCTTCATCGCCTCTCACAGCACAGACAACCAGAAGGCGCGTGCTTCGTCCTCCATCTGACAAGGTGGCCACTCCAGTAACCAATTCCAATGCCAGCAAAAGCGTGGCTGTCGCTCGTGCAAGCAAGCCTCCAGTCATCAAGTTCCTGCGCTGGCAAACCAGCACCACCTTTGTGGGTCCCGCGTTTCACCCAGATGGCAGTCGTTTGACAGACGATGAGCTACAGGCTCTCGGACCGTGGGTGAAAACTCAGACCCACCACACGGTGCCGCTGCCTGCGCTTCAGGTCGCCATCGCCAACGAAGACAATCCCAGCCTGATGTATGCATCGAGCAACTGGCTCTACTCGACGCTTGTCTTTGATGATGGCAATCATCATGAACCGCCCGTGGCGACTCCTAGGAGTTCGCTTTCCCGCACCGTGTATTATCGGGACAACCGTGCTCCCGATGTCCTGCCAGGCGTGGTGCATTCCATCTCCTTCAGAGCCTTGGACGGATTGGAAAAACGCCCGTTGAGTGTCGAACTGCATCGTTTTGCGGGCGCGTTAAGATACCTGGCCGAAAGGGCACCCGATCAGTTCAAAAGCCCAATGAAACTGGATGAGTTTACCGAGGTCCTCGAAGTTGCTTCTGATCACGATGGCGGGACACTGATCCGCATCTCTTGCACGGTCGAACGGGAGTTTACCATTTTTGGAAGGCACAATGGCAAGGCGCTAATTATGACTCAAAAAGGGGCCGGTTTTCCCACCACTCCGGGGGAGCTTACCTTTGCCTTCAGAAACCCCATCTCTGAACTCCACTTGATCAGCGTCAGCTACAAGGAGTCCCACCCGCACACTTTCCACGACGTCAAACTCCCACCTCTTCCCGATGCGGAGTGAAGCTCACTTCCACACCACACGCTGGACGCTTGTGCGACTCTCGCGTGGTGACGACACCACATCGCAGCAGGCGCTGAGTGATCTGTGCGCAGCTTATTATGCGCCGGTGGTGGCGTTCATCGGGCGCTCTGGATTTGAGGACTCGCGGGCGCGTGACTTGGCGCATGACTTCTTCGCGCGTTTGCTGGCCTCGCCGCAGATGCTGAAGCCGGAGCAGGAGCGTGGGCGGTTCCGCTCGTATCTGCTCGGTGCGGTGAAGCACTTCGTCTCGGATGCGCTGGATCGGGAGCGTGCGGCCAAGCGCGGTGGTGCTGCCACGATGGAAACAATCACGGAAGCCGGTGCCGCCTTGTCCGATGAGATGGCGCTTGCGCCGGACCGTGAGTTCGACCGGCAATGGGCGCTCACGGTGCTAAGTCGTGTGGTGGCGACGCTGGAGGCGGAGTTCGCGGCGGGAGGCAAAGCGGGGCATTTCGTGCTGCTGAAACCCTGGCTCACGGGCGATGACGACACACTCTCACAAGCCACCATCGCCGAGCATCTCGACATGAACGAAGGCGCGGTAAAGGTGGCGATTCATCGCCTGCGCAAACGCTTCCGCGAGCTGATCAAAGCGGAGATCGCCCAGACCGTCGGCAGCGAAGCCGATGCTCGCGAAGAGCTTTCCCACCTGCTCGCCGCGATGTGATCAGGCGACTCTCCGTGCCACCACGGCGATTTGTTGCGTCACTGGATCATCCAAAACTCGACCATCTGATCATACATTTGTTCGGCCACTCGCCGGGGAAACTGATTGCAGCGCTCGACTCCCTGAAACGTGCCTTGAATGAGGAAATCCTCTTTGCTCCGATGATACAAAGAACAGGCGAAAAGAAGCCAGGCATTATGCCCCAGGGCACTGCGAGCCCTGGGTCTGCGCCGCAGACGAATGCGGCGCGAACCCATCGCGACTCCAGGTGGCGGCACTTGAAGAGCGCCGTGCGTCCTGCTTCGTCGGCCAAGGATGCTTCTGGAGAGCGCCTCTGGGCAACCATGGACCTAGCCTCGTCGTGGGTTCGCGCTTTATCATTTCTGCCATACCACCCAGGGCTCGCGCCACAGCATAAGATACTCGGTATCGCGAAATTCAGTCTTGTTCTCATGAACAAAAAACGTAGCATCCAGCCAACACCACACTGCCGATATGATGCACATGCCACATTCCGACTTGTTTTCATCGTTGGAAGCTGATTCAAAGGCAGACACGATGACCACCCCAAAGGCCTTTACCCCTGAACAACGCGAGGAAGCTCGCCGAAGCCTTCGGCAGACATGTCAGGGAACTCGATTCTCCACGATCCTAGCGGACCCTCCCTGGCAGTTTCAGAACCGCACCGGCAAAGTGGCTCCCGAACACCGAAGACTCAGCCGTTACTCCACGATGTCGTTGGATGACATCAAAAGCCTGTCGGTCTCCGAGGCAGCCGCCACCAACGCTCATCTCTATTTGTGGGTTCCCAATGCACTTTTGCCAGAAGGCCTCGAGGTGATGAAGGCCTGGGGCTTTCAATACAAGAGCAACCTTATTTGGCACAAGATTCGCAAAGATGGTGGGTCTGATGGACGCGGTGTTGGATTCTACTTTCGCAATGTGACCGAGATTTTGTTGTTCGGTGTGCGCGGGAAAAATGTTCGCACCCTGGCCCCTGGCCGTAGCCAAGTGAACATGATCCAGACTCAGAAAAGAGAACACAGCCGGAAGCCGGACGAGCAATACGAACTCATTGAGGCGTGTTCTCCAGGCCCGTTCCTCGAGATGTTTGCTCGTGGCACGCGACCCAACTGGACTGTCTGGGGCAATCAAGCCGATGAGTCATACGAGCCAGACTGGAACACCTACAAGAACCATTCCCGAGCCGCTGCCTGATCAACGATGGATCTGACCACCAGTTATTCAGAGCAAGTCGGTCCGGTGCTTTTGGAGAAGTTCGACTTCTGCGAGGTTCGAAATGCGGCTGCTATCCTGGCTTCCACCAATCCCGACGAATGGGCCGAGGTGATTCACGTATTGTCGTCATTCGTGTTAACCGACCAAGACATTTTGGACGAAGGCGGAAACAAGTCAGACCTCGCTGCGCGCATTGACGAGCGTTTCCGCGAACTCGGTTGGCGAGAAGGCCGCGTGGACACGCTTATCAAGTTGGCGGTCAAAGTCAGCCCCTACAAGAAGGCTGGCGAGAAGGAGCCAACCGTCAGAGAGACTGTAGTCTCCAACGAAGGCTACAAGGTGGACAACCTCAAAGCCCGGGTCGCCCTCGACGTCGAGTGGAACGCCAAAGACGGCAACCTTGATCGAGACCTCGGTGCGTATCGCGCGCTCTATGAATCCGCGTTGATTGATGCCGCGATTTTGATCACTCGGACCCAGGACGATCTGCGCCAACTAGCATTGTCGCTGAATCCCGACTCCACCAAGTTTGCGACCACAACCACCACCAACCTCGAGAAGTTACGACCACGGCTAACTCGTGGTGATGCTGGTGGTTGTCCCGTTCTCGCTGTGGCAATCACAGCGAAATGCCGGAAGTGAGTGCGAACCTCACCCCACCGCCTTGATATGCGCCCAGCAATGCACATGCGGGGCACCGCGGAAATACCAGACGACGTTCGGGCCTTCGATCTGCCAGTCGTCCCAGACGCCGTCCTTGCCGAGATCGGAGTTCTTGTAGAAGGACAGGTGCAGGTTGTCGAAACCACTGGCGTCGATCAGCTTCATCGCTTCGTCGGCATCGACCTTGCGGAAGGGCTTCAGCAGGTCGCCGAGCACGAGTTTGACGAGGCCTTTCTGGTCGGCGCTGAGTTCGGTCATCGGGATGCCGGGCAGGCCGCGTTTCTTGCCGGTGAGCTTCACGGTGTCGTTGCCGCGTTCCTCGGGGCTGGCACCTAGCAGGGCCATCTCGCGCTGCTTGCCATCGAGCGCCTGGAACACTTCGTTCGCGCGCTTCGCCTGATACCAATAGACGTTGCCGGCGTGCGTGGGGCCTTCGTTGAAGCTCTTCGATGCATGGCCGTAGAAGATCGGGCCGCCGAAGGCCGCGCCTTCCACCGAGTCGCCATCGCAGCGGCGCGTGCAGTGACGGCCAGTGAAGACGAACTCAAACTTGCCCGTGCCCGGCGTGCCGAACAACGCGACCGCCGCGCTCTCGAAGCCGCCCTTGCCGCTGTCTTCCTTGATCTGGCGCAGCACTTCCTTCGCGTATTCCTCGCTGTGCAGGCTGGTGAAAATCTGCTTCACCAGATCGACCTGATCGGGCTTTAACAACTGGCCGATGGGCGTCTTCACAATGTGCCAGTTGGCGTCCACCTTGGACCTCAGCTCGTGGTTGAAGTCGAAGCAGATCACGTTGCGTTGCTCCTCGGTGAGCGAGCCGTGGAGCTGCTGCACCAAGGTCTCGCCCGTGGGCTGCGACGCTGCGTGGGAGTGATCGTTGGCGATGAGACTGGCGAGCGTGCCTGCGCTGGTGGCGAGGAAGTCGCGACGGCTGAAACGGGAAGGCGAGGTGAGCGTGTTCATGGCGTGGATGGGCTTGATCAGGTGATCTTGCCCAAACGCGCGGAGAAGGTCGATGCTTTTCTCCAATCAGTGAACGCTGCACTTGCGGCTCTTGCACGCGCCGCTGCGAGCGAGTTCTTCGCAACTGGCTTCGATGCGAATGCTCTTGGTCGTGGGCTTGAACCCGAGACGGCGGGTGATGCAGTCCTCGAGCAGCGCGATGTGTTCATCTTCAAACTCGACCACCTTGTCGCAATCGGTGCAGATGAGGTGATTGTGCTGGGGCTTCTCCAGGAAGTTCGGGTCGTAGTAAGTCTGATCGCGACCGAGGTCGATCTCGTGCAAGAGCTTGCACTCCACCAGCAGGGTGAGGGTGCGATAAACGGTGGCACGGCTGACGGTGCGGTCGAGCTTGCGCGCCATCTCCAGCAGTTCTTCCGCAGTGAAGTGTTCGGTGGTCGCGAAAGCGGCCTCAATGATGACCTCACGCTGCTTCGTCCTGCGCAGCCCTTGGCTGGTCAGATAGCTGTCGAGACGTTCGCGGATTTTGGGATCAATCACGCACGCATGGTAAGGGAGGGAAAAAAAATGTCGAATGACGAATGAGGAATGACGAAGGTGACAAGGCGTCGGTTTTGAGGCAGCGATGCGGATGCAAAAACTAGAGGCCTGGCTTCGACTGATTGCCCTCGTGCTGCTGGCCGTCGTGGTCAGTCGCATTGCCTGGCTGCGTTCCGACCAGCCAGAGGTCGTGGCACGGCCCTTCGATCCCGCTTTTGTCCGTCTGAGCCCTATTGAGATCGCTGCTTTGCCCGAGGCTCCGCGCTGGGACATGCCCATGGGCTCTGAGCATGGTGCGCTGACTTACAATGCGCAGCCCTTCCGCATCACGCGGCATCTCGGTGACGACCTCAATGGGATCGGTGGCATGAATAGCGACCTGGGTGATCCGGTGTATGCCGCAGCGACGGGCCGCGTGGTGTATTGCGGCATTCCGGGTCCTGGCTGGGGAAGCATGATCATCCTCGCGCATCGGGTGCGGAACCAACAAACAGGCGAGCTGGAGGTGATTCAGTCGCTCTACGCGCACCTCGATTCAATGAATGTGCAGCCCGATCAGATCGTGCATCGCGGCGATCAGATCGCAACGGTGGGCACGGCTTTCGGCAAATACCTAGCGCACCTGCACTTCGAGATCCGACGAGGACCGTATGTTTTCCCTGGCGTGGGGTATGCCGATTCAGCACTGAATTGCCTGTCCCCCGAGCGCTTCATCACCGAGCATCGTGGCGCTGTGGTGGAAGTTCTGAGTGCGGTAGTGAAGTGATCACAGGCTCTTGATCGCGCCTTGCACCACCTCGGCGGTGCGGGCGAGATCGTCCGGGCTATGAGCGAGCGAGATGAAGCCGGTCTCGAACTGCGAGGGCGCGAAATACACGCCGTCTTCGAGGCACTTGTGGAAGAATTTGCGGAAGGCGGGGATGTCGCTGGTCTTCGCGTCGGTGAGGTTGCGCACCGGCTTGTCGGTGAAGAAGAGGCAGAACATGCTGCCCTTGCGATACCACTGATACTCACGGCCCGTGGTCTTGAGCGTGTCGAGCACCGCATCCTCCATGATCTGGCCGAGCTGATCGAGCTTGGCGTAGCCATTTTGTTTCTCCATCTCGCGGAGTTGGGCCAGACCAGCGGCCATCGCGACCGGGTTGCCGCTGAGCGTGCCGGCCTGATAAACGGGGCCATCGGGCGCGAGGAGGTCCATGATCTCGGCACGACCGCCAAAAGCACCGACGGGCAAGCCACCTCCAATGACCTTGCCCATCGCGGTGAGGTCAGGCGTGATGTTTTCGAGCTGCTGCACGCCGCCCTTCGCGAGACGGAAGCCGGTCATGACTTCGTCGAAGATGAGCAAAGCGCCGTGCTTCTGCGTGATCTCTCGCAGCTTCTGCAAGTAGCCAGGCTGTGGCAGGATCAGGCCTGCGTTGGCGGGGTAGCTCTCCACGATGATCGCGGCGACTTCGTGGCCGACCTTGGCAAAGCATTCTTCCAACGCTTCGACGTCGTTGTAAGGCAGCACGGTGGTCAGCGCCGCATAGCTGGCGGGAATGCCCGCGCTGTCCGGCTGCCCATTGGTCAATGCACCGCTGCCTGCGGCGACGAGCAATGCATCGACATGCCCGTGGTAGCAACCGTCGAACTTGATGATGCGATCGCGCCCGGTGAAGCCACGAGCGAGGCGCACGCAGCTCATCGTCGCTTCCGTGCCGCTGTTGCACATGCGGACCTTCTGCACGCTGGGCACCCACTCGCACACGAGCTTGGCCATCTCGACTTCATAAGGGTTGGGAATGCCGAAGCTGACACCGTCCTTCGCGGCATTGTGAATCGCCTCGATGACCGGGAGCGGCGCGTGGCCGAGAATCGCGGGGCCCCAGGTGCCCACGTAGTCGATCATGTCCTTGCCATCGACATCCCAGATGCGCGCGCCTTTGGCTCGACGCACGAAGAAGGGCTCGCCGCCGACGCTGCGGAACGCGCGCACGGGTGAATTGACGCCGCCGGGGATGTATTGCTTCGCTGCCGCGAAGAGCTTGGAAGAAAGGGGACCGTTGCTCATGGGAGCGGGAGTTTTAGAGTGGACGAGTGCGTTCGTAAACCGGCTGATTCTGATTTGATTCCAAGATGTTAGAAGATGAAAAATGTTGTTGAAATTGATGCTAAAAGAATCATGATGGATCCATGAGAGTAACCGTGGACATCGAAGAAAATACCCTGACCGAGTTAGCGAGGCTCACTGGCGAAAAAAAAACCAGTCCCGCCGTTGCCAAGGTCGTCGAGGACTGGGTGAAGCGTCAGAAGGCGAAGGAGTTCGGCGCACGCATCATGGAGGGCTTTTTCGATTACCCCTTCACCAACGATGAAATCGAGAACGCGGGGGAATAGCGAGCCATGGTCCTCGTGGATTCTTCAATCTGGATCGAAGCCTTTCGGCGTCAGGGCGATATTCACGTCAAGTTGGCGCTGAAAGGCCTTCTCGATGAATACGAGGCTGCGTGGTGCAGCGTGGTGAAGCTGGAAGTGCTCAGCGGTGCACGAAAGGAAGAGCGCAAGGCCTTGACCACGCGTTTCTCCATCATCCCCTTCCTCCCAGTCACCGAGGCAGACTACGACTGGTCGGTGGAGGCAGCCTGGAAGCTACGCGAACGTGGCCATGTCGTGAAGAGCACGGACCTGCTCATCGCCGCAGTCGCTCAGCGGGCGGACATCCGAGTTTACGCGCAAGACAAGCATTTCGACATCATGCGCGACGTGCTCGGCATCGGCCTTTACCAGCCAGGCTATAATGGCATGTATAACCCCGGCACCGAGTAGCTAGCTCTCGCCCTGGAGGTCGGTGCGAAGCTGCACGATGCCCTCGCGGAGGGCGGCGAGTTCCTGGAGCAATTCGCTGAAAGCCTTCTGAGCCTGGGCCTCGGGGTGCAGTGCAGAGAGTTGCTTGAGTGCAGCCATGCCTTCATCGGCCCAGTTCATGCAACGTTTGGTCGTGGCCAGAATCATGCCTTTGGGCATCGCGTGGGAACCACTGTTGAGCACGCCGGCGAGCTTGCCCATGATCTGGTAAGCGTTGCGGCAAAACACATCCGCAGGGTGATCGGGGTTCTCGCCGCGATCTTCGATGCCTAGTCCCTCCAGCACATCGGTGGCATGCATGGCATAGTCCTGGGCTCGCTTTTGCAGCGGGTGCTGATCGCGTTCGAACGAGTCCATGGTGCTGTCTTCGGATTCGGTCCCATCGTCGTCCAAGGCATCGCTGAAGCTCTTCGATGGCGGCTCATCGTCAGCACGTTTCCAGGCTTCACCTTCGTCATCTTCATCCTCAGCATCGAGATCTATCTCATCCAGCCAGGGCCGGTCCACCTCGTCATCATCATCGACCTGATCCCAGCCCATGACATAGGCTTCCTTGTCACGAGCGTCAGGATCGTCGGCAAATTTTTCCGCTGCTTCCATCGCTGCATCAGTCAGCCGGTCGCTGGCCTGTAGGCCCTCTTCCCACTCCTCCTCGCTCATCTCCTCGGGCCATTTGGCCTCGGTTTCAGGGTTGGGTTCCTCACGCTGGATGACGGTGGCAAGGTAATCCCGCATCGCCTGAAGATTGATCATCATCTGAGCCTCGTGATCGTCTTCATCGAGTTCCCACGATGGCTCCGAGACCGTCATCTGGAACTCGGAACTCTCGATCAAGACGCGCCCGTTGGTTTGGTCATACCACTCAATGTAAAGCGTGTTTTTCCACACCGCTGGCAGTTCATTGCTCCGTCCTTCGGCGTAAGCCCGCCCCACGTCTTCCGAAGGGCCTTGCACATAGACCTTTGCCTTCTTCGAGGCGGTGATGTCGCCCACCATGCCTTGCTGATCGCGCCGGAAACCTTCGCGGATGAATTGCGGTTTTGGCTCAGGGTTTGTGAAGGTGAGCTTGGTGCCGGCGATGTCGGGCCAGGCATCGCCTTGCAAATCAAGGGTGATAGGTTCGCTCCAGCCGACCAGCCAGAGCTTGCCCCTCACACGGCCCCGCTCGGTGTTGTCGATCTCACCGCGCAGGATGCCTCTGTCGATTCGCCAGGCCACAGGAACTACATGAGGAAAGCAATGATACCTTGGTAAACGCCAAAAACGCCGACTGCAAGACCGGCGAAGTAAATGCCCTTCCAGCGCACGAGAATGGCGATGAGCCTTTCATACGGGTCTTTTGCTTCGGGGAGTTCGACATCTGCCATAGGCCCCGATTCAAGCCAACGAGCACTCCCGATGCAAGACCTTTGACCAAATCCACACGCCGCGCTACGTCGCACCTTCATGAGCACCCGCAAGACCCCTGAACAACTCCGCTCCTGGCGCTGGTTTGGCCGCGATGAACTTCGTTCCTTTGGCCATCGTTCCCGAGCGAAGCAGAATGGCTTCGATTCCTTCGACTACACGGGCAAGCCCGTCATCGGCATCTTCAATACGTGGACCGATCTTAACTCCTGCCACATGCATTTGCGCCTCACGGCGGAAGCGGTGAAGCGTGGCGTGTTGCAAGCCGGAGGTCTCCCCATGGAAGTGCCCGTGATGAGTGCGGGAGAGATGTTCACCAAGCCGACGGCCATGTTTCATCGCAACTTCCTCGCGATGGAAACGGAGGAACTCCTGCGTGCCAATCCACTCGATGGCGCGGTGCTGCTCGGCGGTTGTGACAAATCCACGCCTGCGCTGCTGATGGGTGCCTTCAGCATGAACCTGCCCGCCATCTACATGCCTTGCGGCCCCATGATTCGTGGCCTGTGGCGTGGGGAGACACTCGCCAGCGGCAGCGATGTCTGGAAGTATTGGGACGAAAAACGTGCAGGCAATCTCAGTGATGCTGCGTGGTGCGAGATCGAGGACGGCATCGCGCGTTCCCCTGGCCATTGCATGACGATGGGCACGGCGAGCACGATGACGGCGATGGCTGAGGTCCTCGGCATGACCTTGCCCGGTGCCTCGTCCATTCCTGCTGTCGATTCTGCGCACAGCCGCATGGCTGCTGCGGTGGGCAGGCAAATCGTCGAGAACATCTGGAACGACCTCAAGCCGAGTGACGTGGTGACGGCGCACAGCTTTGACAACGCGATCAAGGTGGACATGGCGCTCGGTGGCAGCACCAACGCCATCGTGCATCTCATCGCGATGGCCGGACGCCTGGGCATCAAGCTGCCGCTGGAGCGCTTTGACGAGTTATCGCAAAGCACGCCGCTGCTCGCCAATCTTCGCCCGAGCGGCAAGTATCTGATGGACGACTTCTACGCTGCGGGTGGTCTGCGCGCGCTCCTGAACGGGATGCGCGAACTGCTTCACACCGAGTCCATTACGGTCAATGGCAGGACCTTGGGCGAAAACGTGGCCGACTGCGAGAACTTCAACCCCGACGTCATCCGCATCCCCTCCAACGCCATCGATAGCAATGGCGGCACCACCGTTCTTCGAGGCAACCTCGCGCCCAATGGAGCAGTCATCAAACATGCTGCCGTGCTCGATCCCGCGCTGCTCCAGCACACCGGGCCAGCCTTGGTTTTCGATGACTACAACGATCTCAAAAAGCGCCTCGACGATCCCGATCTCGATGTGACGAAGGACACTGTGCTCGTGCTCCGCAATGCCGGTCCTGTGGGTGCTCCAGGGATGCCAGAGTGGGGCATGTTGCCCGTGCCGAAGAAGCTCCTCGTCCAAGGCGTGCGCGACATGGTCCGCGTCTCAGACGCGCGCATGAGCGGCACCAGCTACGGCACCTGCGTCTTGCACGCTGCGCCGGAGAGCGCCGTGGGCGGGCCGCTTGCCTTGGTGAAAACAGGCGACCTCATCAAGCTCGACCTCAAAGCCCGCCGCATCGACATGCTCGTCAGCGATGAGGAACTCGCTCAACGCAAAGCTCAGTGGCAACCGAAGCCGAATCGCTTCGCGCGCGGCTACGGCAAGCTCTACGTCGAGCATGTCACGCAAGCGAACGAAGGTGCCGACTTCGATTTCCTCCAGTTCGGCCCCGATGCGGGCGAGCCAGAGATCCATTGATCGCTACTTCCGATAGTTGATCTCCACGATCACTCCGCCGCCATTCGGTGCTCCGAAACGCTGGCCGACTTCCACGTCAGGGAACAGATGTTGCTCCGCGAGCGTCGCCTCTCGCGAGCGCAGCTTCTTGACCACTACTGCGATGATTCCGGAACCCAGCAGAAGCAGCGCACCAAAGGCCGCCGCGATGATGATGTCCTGGCGTCTGAACACCTGATCGCGAGTGCGTGCGAGCATCGCGATATGCTTCAATTCCTGCATGAGCACAGTCACGCCTTCCATGGCCTCGGATTCAGTGATGGGACGGCTGCCCATTTTTTCAGCAGCGGCCCGGATGGCAGTCATGATTTCCAGCGTGGTGCTCCGCTCCCAGATGGCATCTGAGACAACGATGGATGGCAAGGCTTGCGATGCGCGATCTATGCAAACGACGACGGCTGCTCCATCCGCACCCCAGGACTGCAACAGGCCACGAGCCCGTTCACTCGTGCTGTCGGTGGCTTCGAGATACGTATTGGTGTCGATGAAAAGGCGAACCCCCGTGTCCTCGTGGAAGGTCTTCATCTCTTGGATCAATTGTTGACGCGAGGCGTCGCCAAAGATGCGCGCATCATCGCGGATGCCGTCGGCTGGGACCGTCGGCAGCGCTGCTGCTGCCGTCATGCTGATCCAGGTGACAATCCAGTTCATAGAGTGAAGGGCGATGATGATGGCAGGCGCGAAGGCAGCAATGAGAATCCGCTATCGCTAGGCTTCGCTCGTCGCGGCCCGGCACTCATGGCACACATCATCACCATCGGCATTCACGCGGAAGTCCAGTTGCGGGTTCTGCTTCTCGGTGCGGCCGCACTTCACGCAGTGGTGCAGACTTTCCTCCTCTGAGATCTGCGCCTTTTCATAGCGCTGACGGCGTTCCGCGACGCGCGCCCCATGTTTCAGATCACGTAACCACCCGGGCACAAACACGACGATGAAAGGCAGCAGCGAAAAGATGATTTCGGCCCGTCTTGTCTCATCACCTATGAAGGCAAAGACAAGACCTGCCGCTGTGATCCAGGCGATCCATTTGATCTTCACAGGGATGATGAAGTAGAGCATCACCTCCTGGTTCGGGAAGTAGATGGCAAAGGCGAGAAGCACTCCGGCCCAGAGCACGGCCCCGGTGCTAGCGAAGTCAAAGATCAACCCTCCCGCTGAGATCGAAACCACACTGGCAAGCATGAAGAGATTCACTCGGAAGGAGCCCCAGGCTTCCTCCAGTCCATCATTGAGCATGAAAATGAAGCCAATGAAAAGAAGCCAGAGAATGCTCGTGCTGCCAGGCAGCAAGACATAGCTCACCAGCCGCCACACTTCGCCGCCCCAGATCTCGTCCGGCACGAAGACGAGCTTGTCCATGAAGCCGGGCACCGCCTTGATCAGCACCCAGTTCAGCGCCTGAAGCCCGGCGAGCGCTGTGATGAGGTTCGGAATCGCAAAGCGGCCAAATTTTTGTTCGAGCGTGGTAATGAAAGACATGAGGAAATCGAGATGCGGCTGACGGTTCCCGCGGTAGGCGACCTCGATTCATAACAGAGAACCGCCCGGTGAGAACATGGAACTGAACGCTTGCCATCGTCCTTCGGCGCTTCAACCTCAACCGCGTGTCTGAAGAATCTCTCCGCCGCTCGCCGCTTCACGAAGTGCATCTGGAATTGGGTGCTCGCATGGTCCCCTTCGCTGGCTGGGAAATGCCGGTGCAATACTCCAGCATCACTGATGAACACAAAGCGGTGCGCGAGCATGTGGGCGTGTTTGACATCTCGCACATGGGCCAGTTCATCGTCAGTGGTCACGGTGCCGAGGCTTTCCTCAATCGCGCACTGACTAACGATGTCTCCAAGCTCACACCGGGACAGGGGCACTACACCTTGCTGCTCAATGAAGCGGGTGGCGTCATCGACGATCTCATCGCCTACCGCACCAGCGACCGCGAGTTTTACCTCGTCGTCAACGCGTCCAAGATCGACGAAGATCTCGCCCAGTTTCGCAGCCTGCTCACGGAGGAAGACGATGTGCAACTGGCCAATGCGAGCAGCATGACCGGCGGCATCGCTGTGCAGGGACCCAAGAGCCACGAGGTGTTTCGCACCCTGTTCGGCGAGGCCGCTACTTTCCCGCCGCGCAATACCATCTTTGTCTCCTTCACGAACGAAGGCATCCTCTGGCTCTGCGGCACTGGCTACACCGGTGAGGATGGCTTTGAACTCTTCACGCCAGACAATCACATCGAGCACTGGTTCCGCAAAGCGGTGGAAGCGGCACGCGCACAAGGCGGCAATGTCTGCGGCCTGGGGGCTCGCGATACGCTGCGTCTGGAGATGGGCTATCCACTCAATGGCAATGACTTGTCGCAACTGCGCAGCCCGTTGCAGGCTGGTTTGGGTTTCTTCGTCGAGCTGGACAAGCCCGCCTTTATTGGTCGCGACTTGCTTGTTAAACAAAAAGCCGAGGGCATCCCTGACAAGCTCGTCGCTTTTCGCATGACCGGCACTGCGCCACCGCCGCGTCCGCATTACCCTGTAATCTGGAAGGGCGAGCAAGTCGCCGAAGTGGCCAGCGGCACTCAGAGCCCTAGCCTCGGGTGCGGCATCGGCATGGCATATCTACCCATTGAGGCCGCCGTGCCTGGCACGATGATCGAGATCGAGATTCGCGGTAAATGTTTCCCTGCCGAAATCGTGAAGAAGCCGTTGTATCGACGAGTGTCCTGATGGGTGCGCGACTGCCTAGTTCGCACAGTGCTTGATGAACTTTTTTGAATTCTTCGAATAGGCTCCGAGCCTCTTCGTCTGTGGTGACGAGAAGCAACTTTTCTCAGTCACCATGAAAACAACAGTCCTGTCTTTTGTCGTCACGCTCAGTGCGTTCACCACCATCAGCCACGCTGGCTGCAATCAACAACTCCTCCGTGCCGCTGAATCCCTGCGCTGCAACGCAGACAGCCTGGTCAGCGAGTTCCAGGAGGAGATCGAGCACAAACGCGTGTGCTCGGATGAGAGGCGATTCATGGAGTCTCTTTGCGTGCTTGAGAATCAGACGGACCGGTTCTTCAGCGATGTGCGCAGCGGTGATGATCCCGCCTGCCTGCAACGGAGCTTTTGCAGCATCAAGCAGACCTTCGACTGCGCTCAGAGAACCGCGTCGGAGATCCGTGTTTGCAGTTGTGTGAGGGAACTCATGGGCAAATTCAGCCGCACGCTGTGCAGCATCGAGTCACAGCGTCTTCTTGTGCCCTATGAAGCACCGCGGCATCGGCACTCAGACTATTCAGACTCGCGCTACTCAGGCCACCGGGATGATCGTCCGTCCGCAGTGGTGCGCCCTGAGGCGGTTCTGCTCCAAGGCCTGATTCAGATCCTGCAAAGCCGCTGATTTTCGGATAGCCCCCACCATTCCAGTAAAACAAAAGGCCGAAGGTTTCACACCTTCGGCCTTTTTGATTTGATAGAGACAGTGCCTGATCAGTGCAGCTATCGAGACTGAGGCATCATGCCTCCGAAGCGTGCGTTGGTCTCCCAGCTGTGCGGACGATTCCACGGCTTACCATCGACACCAGCGGAAGGAGGAACAGGCTTTGGCTTGCGTGGGGAGGTGCTCTCACAGGCCGTTTGCGCCGCTACGAGAGCGATTGCACAAACAAGGCGGGACAAGGCTTTGGGCGACATGGTAGAGAAGGGCACTGAGCTTCTGAATGAGAGATCCGGAAATCTAAGGGCGACTTATTGGAACAGGTTCTCGAGGATCACTGTGTCACCAGGGGAAGGCTGCATGCCAGGGGCAAGTGTGTCGGTCAGAATATTGGCCACGGTGCGTGATCCCTGCACGGCAAGGATGCTGACCTTGGCAATGGTCTGAGTGCCACGAACGACGATCAGCTTGGTATCAGGAGTGATGCCAGCGGCTTCGCCAGCATCCACAACGAGGAAACCCCAATCGCTGTTCACTGCTACCACACGAGCGCGGAGGGAGTTGCGCTCGAAGGACTTCTTGCGGGCCTCAATCTTGGCCACAATGTCTTCCAGGATTTTTTTCGACTCACCCACCTGCTTGTCCGCAGCCGCCACTTCGAGCTTCTTAGCATCGGCCTGCGTCTGCAATTCGGCGATCTCTTGCTTAATCTTGTTTAGGTCTTCAGCGATCGTCTGGGGATTGAAGCCAGCAGGCAGCTTCTTGAGCTGATCCTGAAGCATCGCCATCTTGTCATTCTTGGTCTTTAGTTCGTCTTCGACGCGCTTCAACTCGCTGTCCGTTTGGGCAACCTTGAGCTTGTTGGACTTGAGCTTTTCGGTTTGTCCTTCGACGTCGGTCTGAACCTTGGCGACTTCGCTGTTCTTTTGATTGATGCTGGCCACCACATTGAGGCGCTCTTTCAGAGCGGTGGTGATCTGGCCGTGAACGATGGCCTTCGATTCGCGCACTTCCTTAAAGGTGCGGCCGTTCTGGTAGGCAAGCATGCTGGCACCCAGCATAACGAGCGCACTGATAATGAGGAGGACCTTGGTCATAAAATGGGTCGGGGAGATAAGGGGATGAAAGAGAAGAGAAAAACCTTTGCTTCCAAATTACTTGGCAAAGGGATCAGCCGTGGAGGGCGATTCTTTGGTTCCAGCACCGGCAGGAGGTGTAGCTGGTGCGTTGCCGAATGGATCAGCCGCAGCGGGGGCTGCTGGAGCAGCAGGTGCAGGAGCCGCAGGCGCGCCAAACGGATCGGCATTCATCGCCGGTGCAGCAGGAGCTGCCGGGGCACCGAAAGGATCAGCAGGGGCGGCGGCGGGTGCCGGTGCAGGAGGTGCGCCCGGTGCGGGAGCCGCAGTTGGCGCTGGAGGAGCCTCTTTCTTGACTACCGGACCAGGGACGACCATATCACCCGAACGAAGCGCATCACCTTGCTTCAGGCTGCCAGGAACGATGTCGGCCACGGAGATGGCTTGTTCGACGTTGCGAACTCTGAGCTTGGCGACCACGTCATTGCCACGTTTTACATCAAGGTCGGCATTGGCGACGACGCCAGCGGAATTGCCTTTGTTAAGCACCGCGAAACCCCAGTCCGAGAAGGCCTGAGCGATGCGAGCTGTAAACGCAGGGTCCAGTTCACCTTTGCGAGAACGAGCTTCCACGTCGCGCGTCCGCTCGATTTCTGCCTGGAGCTTGGAGACCTGTTCCTGAGCCGCTGCAAGAGCATTGGCTTCGGTAGCGACAGCACTAGCGGCGGCATCTTTGTCTTTCTTGAGAGCATCGACTTGCGCGAGGAGCTTCTCAATGTCGCCAGCTTCCTCGATCTTCTTCTCGATAGCGGCGAGTTGCTGAGCGGTTTGCTCCAAGTTCTTCTTCGCCAACTCAAGTGCTGCGGTCTTTTCCTGGCCTTCAGCTTCAGCCGCAGACACGTCCACCTTCAGTTTTTCAAGGTCCTTCACCAGCGTTACATACTGGGTCTCCTTCTGTTTCAGGCTTTCAGCACCATCGGTGTTGCCTTTTTTAACTTCCGCGAGGTTTTTATCCGCCGTCTCCTTCGCCTCCCGCTCCATGCGGATATCATTCTTGCTGATGAAGGAGAAGTAGGCCGCGACAGCCAAACAGGCGGCGGAGATGCCAGTGAGTAGTTTCCAGACCATGGGGAGAGAAGCGAAGATTGCTTTTAACGCGAAGGCCAGTTCTATCGGAAACGCGTAATTTCGACAACACAAATTTTGTTTCTGGCAGAGGTTCGCCAAATCCGGCAGTTATGGAGCATGATAAATCACTGCGATTATTCCGATTCCTGCGTCTGGATCATAGGCGGCGCAGGCTACCTGGGACAGGCTTGCACCGACCTTTTTGAAAAAAATCATGCCCGCGTGCTTTGCGCCGATTTGCCGGGGAAAGCCGCGGCCTGGATTGCGCAATCGGGCTCCAAGGCGATCCCGCTCGACCTCGACGCTAGCGCTGTGGCCGCTCTGCCTCGCTGGGTGGAAGACCAAGTCCTGGCCCATGGCGTGCCGAAGGGGCTCGTCGTCATGACCTACGTGTCCACCGCCAAGCGCTTCGACAACCTCACCGCCGCTGACTTCGACCACGCGAACCACGGCAACCTCACTGCCACGTTCGTCCTGGCGCGCGAGGTCGCGAACCGCATGGCGGCAGCCGGTGGTGGTAGCATCGTCCTGTTTTCCAGCATGTATGGCAGTGTCTCGCCCGATCCGGGCATCTACCTCGACCCGATGACGCCCAACCCCATCGAATACGGCGTGGGCAAGGCCGGCATCCAGCAGATGGCGCGCTACTTCGCCGTCCATTTCGGCAAGGCGGGCGTCCGGTGCAATGCCATCTCCCCCGGCCCGTTCCCGAATCCCACCATCCAGGCTGAGAAGCCCGATTTCATTCAACGCCTGACCGCCAAGGTCCCGCTCGGGCGCGTCGGCCAGGCTTCAGAGATCGCCGGAGCCGTCGAGTTCCTGGTCAGTGATCGATCGTCCTTCATCACCGGGATCAATCTCCCCGTCGATGGCGGCTGGACCGCATGGTAATCAGGCTGTCCGCTGCGCAAAAAGTCGCAGCCCGTGTAGCGTGAGGTCAGCGTCCACCGCCTGCACCTCGCTCATGCCCTGCACGATCCATTCGCCATCACCGCCGGTGGCCACGACGGCTGGTGCCTCGCCCGGCAGCTCTTTTTTCAAGGCGTCCAAAATCCCCCGCACCATCCCCCGATACCCGATCGCCGCGCCCGCCAGGATCGCGCCCTCGGTGCTCTGACCGATCGCCGTCTCCGGCTCGCGCAACTCCACATGCGGCAGCAGCGCCGTGCGCTCGTGCAGATAGTCCGTCATCAGCCGCAGCCCCGGCGCAATCACGCCGCCGATGTAGTGATGGTCCGCGCTCAACACGTCAAAGGTCACCGCCGTGCCGAAGTCGATCACGATCCCCGGCTGCCCCGGCTTCGCATACAAGCCCGCGAGCGCCACCGCGTTCGCCAGCCGGTCCGGCCCGATGGATGAAGGCTTCGGATAACGAATCCCAATGCCCAGGTCCGCGTCGTGTCGCAGCTCGGTCAGCTTCGTGCCAAAGAAATCCCGCACCACCTCCGACGCCCGCGGCACCACGCTGCACATCACCACGCGATCAAAAGTCCAGCCCTCGAGTGCTTGCGTCAGCGCCGAGACAGAGAGTTCATGCGTCGAAGTCTCGCGCCGCTCATGCAGCGCCTCCGCTGTGGAAAGCGCCAGCTTGGTGCGGCCATTGCCGATGTCGATAAGGAGAAAGGGAACCACGGAAGGGACGGAATACACAGATGGAGTCAATGCGCCACGGCTTCCTTTCCGCCGAGTCCCGAGCTTAGCTCAGTTTTACAGCATCGACTCCGACGGTGGAGATCGTCGGCAATCGGGTTGTGGTCTTCGCGTGTCCCCTCGTGGTTGACATTGAAGCAGAATGTTCTGCCAAGTTTGGACGGCGGGTCGATTTCCAGATGGATATTATCCGTCCGGTAAGGTCTAAAGGTCACTCGCTGAATGGCCGAGAATGGAATGCGAATCTCTCGGCTTAATCCCTTCTTCACGACCAAAGCGTCACCGTCGTCATAAACCACTTCTTTCCAGTAGCGACGACTGAGTTCAGCGAGAGCACCACAAAGAGCCAGAGCCATGAAGAAACCTATCGAAATACCCCAAACGTCCGAGTAGTCGCCAATCCACACCTTTCGGATCATGCGAAACACCTTCGGCAAGGCAACGAGACTGAACCAAATCCAAACCCAGGTCGGGAGCGCGCTTGGAGCGGACAATTTCTTCATCACGCCATCCTAAAAGCTGAGCCCGGAGACTGCAATACTTCTGGCGAACGGTTCAAAATGCACCGTCACCACAGATCACAGGAATAACCCCATTCAGAGGTCATTCCGTGAGTTCCGTGTCTTCCGTGGTTTAACCCAACGCCTCCAGCATCACCTTCAACTTCTCAAACTGCGCGCTCCAGTCGGACTCGCGTTGCTTGTGTTCGTCGAGGACCTTTTGAGGGACTTTCGAGGTGAAATTTTCGTCGGCGAGCTTGCCTTGCACCTTGCCGAGTTCGGCTTCGACCTTGGCGATCTCTTTGGTCACGCGGGCACGTTCGGCGTCCACGTCGATGATGCCGTCGAGCGGGAGGAAGAGTTCGCCCAATGGCGTGAGCACGGCGGGCGTGCCTTTCTTCGCGGCGAAGGCGGCGTCCACGTCGAGCGGTTCGGCGTTGAGCAGGATGCGGATGACTTCGATCTCGTGTGCGGGGAGTTCGCTCGTGGGCTTGAGGACGAAGCGGACCTTCTTGCTGATGTTGAAGGTGCTCTTCAGGCCGCGGCCGAGTTCGACGGTCTTGTATTTGTCGTTCGCGGCTTGCTCGTCTTCCGGCAAGATGCCGAAGTGCGCGAGTTCGTCGGCGTCCATGGGCTTCGGCCAGGGGGCGAACATGATGCTCTTGCCGCCTTGGTTTTCGGGCATGTCCTGATTGAAGCCCATGCCGTGCCACAGCTCTTCGGTGATGAAGGGGATGAACGGATGGAACAGGCGCAGCGTGTGGCCGAGCACGAAGTCGATAACGGCGACGGTGTTGGCCTTGCGCTTGTCGTCGGTGCCTTGCAGCACGGCCTTCGAGGCCTCGACATACCAGTCGCAATACTCGGTCCAGAAGAAGCGGTAGAGCGTGCTCGTCGCGTCGCTGAAGCGATACTCTTCGAGCGCGGCGGTCACTTCATTGATGGCGGTGTTGAGGCGGAGGAGAATCCACTTGTCGTCGCTGCTGAGGAGCGCGGGGTTGATCTCGCCTTCGACCTCGCCGCCCTGCATCTGGCGGAAGCGGCAGGCGTTCCAGAGCTTGGTGCAGAAGTTGCGGCCCAACTCGACGTTCTTGTCGTCGAACAGGATGTCCTGACCCAACGGCGCGCTGCGCATGATGCCGAAGCGGAGGGCGTCGGCGGAATACTTGGCGATGAGTTCCAGCGGGTCGGGCGAGTTGCCGAGCGACTTGCTCATCTTGCGGCCCTGCTTGTCGCGGATGATGCCGGTGAAATACACGTTCTTGAACGGCAGCTCGCCCATGTATTCGTAGCCCGCCATGATCATGCGCGCGACCCAGAAGAAGATGATGTCCGGGCCGGTGACGAGATCGGTCGTCGGGTAGAATGCCTTCAAGTCAGCGGTCTCGTTCGGCCAGCCCATGGTGGCGAAAGGCCAGAGCCAGGAGCTGAACCAGGTGTCGAGGACGTCGGGGTCTTGGGTGAAGCCCAGACTCCCTTCTAACGCCGTTGTTTGCTTCTCATCAAAAAGGCCACAAGTCATCAACCTGAATCTTCCGACAAACTCCGCACTGCTTTCATTCTCGAACTTCAGCAACTCTTCCCCTGTCCACTCTTGTCGAGTTTCGAGATTCAGCGCTCGAATTGCTGAGGCATCAAATCCCTCGCTCTCGAGTGCATAAATCTCAGCACAAGCCGCACGCAGATAACCAGCTTCTTTGCTCCACACCGGCACGCGATGTCCCCACCACAATTGGCGCGAGATGCACCAGTCTTGCAGGCCGCCCATCCAGTGATCATAGACCTTCGCCCAGCGGTCGGGGAAGAATCGCATGTCGCCCTTGGCCACCACTTCCTGCGAGGGTTGCACGCTTGGATACTTCAAGAACCACTGCTCGCTGAGACGTGACTCGATCGGCACGTCGGCGCGTTCGGAGTAGCCGACGTTGTTTTGATACGGCTCTTCCTTCACCATCGAGCCGATCTCGGTGAGCAACTCAGCCGCACGCTTGCGCGCGGCGAAGCGCTCCATGCCGCCGAGGTCCTTGCCCGCGAGTTCATTGAGGATGCCGTTCGGATGCATCACGTCGATGACGGGCAAGCTGTGGCGTTGCGCGATCTCGAAGTCCGCCTTGTCATGCGCGGGTGTCACTTTCAGCACGCCGGTGCCGAAGGTGAAATCGACATGCTCGTCGCCCACGATGGGCAGTTCGGCCTGGTTTTCCAAAGGCAGCGGACGACGCACGTGCTTGCCGATGAGATGAGCGTAGCGTGGGTCCTTCGGATTGACCGCGATGGCGGTGTCGCCGGGGATCACTTCGGGGCGCGTGGTGGCGATTTCCAGCCAGGTGCCAGGCTCTTCGATGACTTCCACTTTGAAGTGATACATCGTGCCGTTCTGCGGCTTCATGGTCACCTCTTCATCGCTGAGCGCGGTGAGGCTGGACGGGCACCAGTTCACCATGCGCTTGCCACGATAAATTTGGCCCTTTTTGTAGAGATCGACGAACACGCGCTGCACGCAGCGGCTGTAGTCGGGGTCCATGGTGAAGCGCTCGCGGCTCCAGTCGCAGGACGCGCCGAGCTTCTTCAACTGCTGGATGATGATGCCGCCGTGCTTCTCCTTCCATTCCCAGATCTTCTCCACGAGCCCTTCGCGGCCAAGGTCGTCACGATGCTTGATCGCGCCCTGCTTTTTGAGGTTCTTCTCCACCACGTTCTGCGTGGCGATGCCCGCGTGGTCAGTGCCGGGCAGCCAGAGCACTTCTTTGCCAAGCATTCGCGCGCGGCGAGCGAGGATGTCCTGGATGGTGTTGTTCAGCACATGGCCGAGCGTGAGGATGCCCGTGACGTTCGGCGGTGGGATGACAATGGAATACGCGGGGCGCGATTCACTCACGCGAGCGGCATCGGCGGTGAAGGCACCGTCTTGGATCCATTGGGCATACCAGCGTTCTTCGACTTCGGCCGGCGTGTAGGTCTTGCTGAGTTTGGACATGATGAAAAAAGGGCGCGCAATGTGTGGGCGAATCTGGGAAAGGCAATGATCGGTTCCCGGTTCGCCGTTCTCTCTTCTCGGTTGGTGGCTCGGAAAGTTGGGAGTCATACCTCGCATTCGTCTCATGGAGCCCATAGGAAGAATGGGATGAAGGGGCGGCAGGGGACCGCCTTTCGGAAGCAAAAAACAGAGAACAGAGAACTGCGAACGGAGCACTCTCGGAAGACTACTTCGTGCCACTCGCCAAATCTCTAGAATCACTCGAAATTAAGGCAACTACACTTCTCGACGGCTGGAGAGGTTTTACTCATTCTTGCGGCGCTAACTACCACAAGCGCCATGAAACTCCGTTGCACCGCCCTGCTGACTGTTTGTCTCCTTTCCTTCGGAACGCTCTCGGCCCGTGCTGAGATTTATGATCTCACGACCACCGCAGGCAAGACCTACCAGCAGTGCCGGGTGCTCAAGATTGAACTCGATGGCATCTCGTTTCGGCACTCGAAGGGGATCGCCAAGGTGCTGTTCCGTGACCTAACAACGGAATGGCGCAGGCACTTCGGCTACGATGCTGAGAAGGCGAAGGCTCACGAAGTGAAGCAGAAGGAAGAAAAGGCCAAGGCACGCGAGGAGGCGGCGAAGAAGGCTTTCGAAGTGGCCAAGGCGCAGCAGGAGGCCGCGACTGTGGCGATGGAAAACCAGGCATTGCAGGCCCTGTTCGTCGCCGCCCAGCGCAACACGGGTGGCTATGGTTTCAATGGGTTCATCGGCATGACGGGCTCTGTGCCCACCCAGTTTTTCCCCGAGCATCAGATCGTCGATGGACGGCGCTACTACTGCCAGCGGCCCGTGCGTGGCAGTGCCGATCTGGCCGCAGGTAGCGGGCTGCGCGGTGCCTTGATTCAGAGCGGCTCGCGTGTCTGGACTCCACGAGGGTTCAACACAGGCTGCAACGCCAACGGCTTCACTCCCACACCCTTTTTCGCCGTGCCGGGGATCGGACCTAACGTGGCACCCGTGGCCGCTCCGCCGTGTGTGATTCGTGGTGGCGGAATGGTGATGGGACGCTGAGGAAAAGCGCGCTGGCTACCACACCTTGAGCGTGCTCTTGCCTTCGTCGATGAGCTTCCAGAAGTTCTTCGACTTCGATAGCTCGTCGTCTTCGCTCGTCTTGAGGTTGGACCGGAACAGGAAGTCCGCGAGCGTGTTCGCATGCAGCACGCGATGCACGCGGATGTTGCCTTCGTTCACACTGAAGTAGATGCGATGCTCGCCCGCGCGGCAGCGGTAGAGATTGCCCTGGCCGCGTGTGAGAACGCCGAAGCGCTTGCTCAAGGTGTCGCCTTCCAGATCCGCTGGCTGGATATTCATAGCTTCGAGCAACTGGAACTGCACTTGCGTAGGCAGACGCGAAAGCTCGGCGGCGCTGATTTCATTGAAGACGATCTGCATGGAATCGAAGGATGAAGTAGGAATGATGAAGTATGAAAGCTAAATGCTGGAGTCTCGGCATCATCGCAAGCGCCTAGTTTCATCATTCCTACTTCATCTTTCACCCTTTGATTCATGCCTGAATTGCCGGAAGTCGAAACCACGCTGCGCGGCGTGTCGCCACATCTCGTCGGTCACACGATTCGCGAAGTGATCGTGCGCCACAGAGGCCTGCGCTGGCCAGTGCCAGACACGATTCATGAACTCGAAGGCCAGCGCGTGCTCGAGGGCGCGCGGCGCGGGAAGTATCTGCTCTTCAAGACCCAGCCCGGCACGCTCATGATCCACCTCGGCATGTCTGGCGCGCTGCGCGTGAGCGATCCAGATACGCCATGGCGCAAGCACGACCACGTCGCGCTCCAGCTTGATAGCGGGAAGCAGCTTCGCTTCCACGATCCGCGTCGCTTCGGCTGCGTGCTGCTCATTGACGATCCCTCCACGCATCCGCTGCTGGCCGAGCTGGGGCCGGAGCCGCTGAGCGACGACTTCGGTGCCGCGTATCTCCAGCGCGAACTCAAGGGCAAAACCGCGAACATCAAGCAGGCAATCATGGACTCGCACCTCGTCGTCGGCGTGGGCAACATCTATGCCTGCGAGGCCCTGTTCATGGCCGACATCTCGCCGAAGAAGGCCGCAGGCAAAGTCACGCGCGCCGCACTGGAGAAGCTGGTGGCGGCGATCAAAGAAGTGCTAGTTGCGAGCATCGAGATGGGCGGCACCACGTTGCGCGACTTCCTGCGCGAGAACGGCGAGCCCGGATACTTCAAGCAGACGCTGCGCGTCTATGATCGGGAAGATGAGCCCTGTCGCGAGTGCGGCACTGCCGTGAAGCGGATCGTGCAGAGCAATCGCTCCACGTTCTTCTGCTCGAAGTGCCAGCCTGGGTGATTCCCAAGTGATCTCTTCGATTGTTCCTCTCTACACGCGTTTGAATTGCAACATGGCTTACATCGAGTTGCTGCTTGTGGGCATTAATATTTGAAATCAGCACATCTATAGCACCAGGATGGGCGAATGGATGTCCACAGTTGCGACCCATACAATCTGACACTTGGAGGCAGGTGAGTTAATGTTTGGAAGGAGGCGAGCCTGGAGAGTCCTCAAGAATAGCACGGACTTCACCAAACTGCTCGGCGGTGGGGAATGATGGGATGAAGCGCAGATCGATGCGCCGGTTTTTTCCACGTCCCTCTTCTGAAAAGTTTGATGCGACCGGTCGGTTCTCACCATAGGCGCTAACTCCGACGACCGGAGTGCGAGCGGGATTGGCGAAACCAGCAAGCGCTGGCGCAGCAGAAATGATCTGAAGGTTGGTGTTGACCGAGCGGGCGGCGGAGAGTTCCCAGTTGTTATGGAAGACACCGTTATTGATGGGCACGTTGTCGGTGTGGCCTTCGATAAACAGCGACTCGAGACGGAAGATCGATCTAGGTTCACACCAATCCGCAAGGCTGGTCTCGAGTTCCTCCCCAAGAATGGTGAGTGCGGTGCGACCTTCGGGCCTCAACTCGGCCTGACCGGTGTCGAAAAGGAGGCGCTCCGGCAGGCTGATAATTCCATTGTCGATATCCATCCGCACGTTCACGCCTCTGCTCTTGAGGCTTGCTGCCAGCTTTTCCATCCGATTGCGCCGGTCTTGTTCGCGGTCTTTGAGAAGTGAGGCGAGCTTATCCAGTTGTGCGGCAATCACCTTGTTCCGCCCTAGCGCTGATTGCGCCTTCTGCTCGGCGGTTTTGGCGGCGGACAGTGATTTGTCAGCTTCGGCTTTGGATCGCTCGGCCTCGGCTTGGGATTTCTCTGCCTGGGACTTTGCTACTTCGGCAGCAGCCTCCGCTTTGCGGGCGCGTTCCAGATCTGCTTTTGCCGCCTTTTCCTTCGCTATCATAACAAGGGCATTGCTAGCTATTAAAAGTACAAATATGAAAACGACCCCAGTCATCAAATCAGTGATAGAAGCCATGTAGCTTTCTTCGGAGTCGATTTGCTCCAGTGGAGGTTCGGATGTGGAGGTCATTTGAATTGTAGGTTAATTGGAGTGGCTACCCCAGCCCTGCTCGATCGTCACCTCGAGGCACGGGATGGGCTTCGTGGTGCTCGCCCAGCGTGCCAACAACTTGACTGAAGCGCTCGAGAATAAACTCGAGATTCGCCTCCAGGCTGGAGGTGTAGGTGCTCAACGCATTTG
>CAUJJC010000214.1 GCA_963204975.1 Verrucomicrobiota bacterium
GATTGCTGGGAAGGCGTCGAGGCGTTTCAGCCAAACATGATGCCGAAGTCACCGGGTTGGGGTTTCCGCCGCATCTCATCGGCGAGCAGCATCACACGGTGATCGATCTGGGGAAAGTGAAGCGCGTTGCGATGATGGTGACGCCGGAAGGTGGCGGCAGCTTCCGCGATGAGGCGTGGGAGGCGGCTTCGACGATCCGCGCCATCTTGCGGCAGCAGGACGAGCCGATGGCGGTGACGATGCAGACCGTGTTTGTGCGGGATCGTGCGGATGTGCCGGTGGCGAGGCAGATTCTCGAAGCGTGCTACGGCGGGCAGATGCCGCTGACGCTCTTTGTCGTGCAGCCGCCGTGCGAGGGACGCGGGCTGGCCATCGAGGCCTGGGCGGTGAACACGAACGCGGCGAAAGTGGAGTATCACTCGGAGGATCTGGTGACGGTGAGCTATGACGGACTGCGCTGGATTTATGCGTCCGGCGGTTCGCTGCATCTGGAGGGACGCACGCCTTACGAGCAGTCAGCGGAGGCTTTCTCCAGCATGCGGCGTGTGCTGGCACGCGCGGGCGCGGGTTTTCAGGATGTGGTGCGCACCTGGCTCTACCAGGGCTGCATCACGGAGGAAGTCGATGGCGTGGAGCGTTACCGTGAGCTGAACCGCGCACGCACGGATTTCTTCACGGGCATCGACTTCGCACATCGTCCGGTGAAGATGGCGAACAACGGCCACGCCATCTATCCGGCCAGCACAGGCATCGGCACGCTTTGCCACGGGCTGGTCACTGCCTGCATGGCCTTGCAGACGAATCGCGAGGATGTGCAGCTCATGGCGCTGGAGAATCCGCTGCAAACCTCCGCCTTCGATTATCCGAAGGAATACTCCATCAAGAGTCCGAAATTCGCCCGCGCGATGGCGGTGCGGGCGGGCGAGTATGTCACGACGTGGATCTCCGGCACGGCCAGCATCGTGAATGCGGAAACCGTGCATCCCGGCGACATCGTGAAGCAGACGGAGCAGACGCTCACCAACATCGAGAAGCTCATCTCGCCGGAAAACTTCGCACGGCAGGGCTGGGCGGATGCTGGAGCCACTTTCGAGGATCTCGCACGGCTGCATGTGTATGTGAAACGCCCTGAGGACTACGAGGCATGCCGCGCCGTGTGCGAGCGCCGCGTGGGCCATGTGCCCGCCATTTACGCCGTGGCGGATGTGTGCCGCCCGGACCTGCTCGTGGAGATCGAAGGCGTGGCTTTCTCCCGCCTGCGCAAACCCGAATCCCAGTTTCGGACCCACTGATGACCCGCCATGAAAACCCCATGCCTCTTCTTCCTGCTGGCCGCGATGACCGTGGCCGGAGCGGTTGACGACACGGCACGCAAAAGCACTCCTGCCGCCGCGCCGTCGCCTGCTGTCAAACCTGCGCCTACGCCTTCACCTAAACCAGCGACTCCAAAGGCCAATGCAGCGAAGCCACCGCTGCTCGCCACGGCATCCAAAGCCGCCGCCGTGCCGGTGCTGCCCCCACCGCAGCCGAAACCGAAGCCCAAGGCAGAGCCGCCGCTCTACGAGAGCACATCGCCGGTGAAGGCTGCGGGCGAGATCGACAGGCTCGTGATGGCGAAACTCGCGCCGCTGGGTGTCAAAGCGGTGCTTTGCCCGGATGCGGTGTTTGTGCGCCGCACCTTCCTGGATGTCATCGGCACGCTGCCGACCGCGGCGGAGGCGCGGGCCTTCATCGAGGACACAAAACCGGACAAACGCCGTGCTTTGATCGAGACGCTGCTTCAGCGCGATGAGTTCGCGGTGTATTGGGCCATGAAGTGGAGCGATCTGCTGCGCATCAAGGCGGAGTTTCCGATCAATCTCTGGCCGAACGCAGCCCAAGCCTATCATCGCTGGGTGATGACGGCGATCGAGGACAACATGCCCTACGATCAGTTCACGCGTGAGCTGCTGACATCGAGCGGCAGCAACTTCCGCGTCGGTCCCGTGAACTTTTACCGCGCCATGCAGAACCGTGAGCCGGAGGGCATTGCCTCCGCCGTGGCGCTCACCTTCATGGGCGTGCGAACGGATGCGTGGAAGCCGGAAAAGCTCGCGAGCATGGCGCGATTCTTCACGCAGGTGGGCTACAAGCCGACGAGCGAGTGGAAGGAGGAGCATGTCTTCTGGGATCCGATGGGCACGCACACGCTGGCGGGAAACATCGCGCCTGGAAAAGCCTCCATCGAGGAGATCGGCAAACCTGCTGCGCCTGCACAAGGTGTCGCCACGACGGAAACGCCCGCATTGCCCGCCACGGGCGAGGCGGTGTTCCCGGATGGGAAGAAGATCAAGCTGCCGGAGGATCGTGATCCGCGTGAAGTTTTCGCCGACTGGCTCATCACACCGAAGAATCCGTGGTTCACGCGGAGCATCGCGAACCGCGTTTGGTCCTGGTTTCTCGGTCGCGGCATCATCAACGCGCCGGACGACATCCGTGAGAAAAATCCGCCGTCGAACCCCGAGTTGCTTGCTTATCTCGAAAGCGAGCTGGTGAAGTCGAAATACGACTTGAAGCACCTTTACCGGCTTATTTTGAACTCGAACACCTATCAGTCGTCGTCATTGCTCGGTGACACGAAGCCAGAGGCTCAGGCGCAGTTTGCCCGCTACCCGCTGCGTCGTCTGGAGGCCGAGCTGATCATTGATGCGATCAATAAAATCACCGGCACCACCGAGCTTTACACCAGCGCCATTCCCGAGCCCTTCACCTACATCCCGCAGGGCGAGCCAGCGGTGTCGATTGGCGACGGCAGCATCACCAGCCCCTTCCTGGCGCTCTTTGGCCGCTCCGCGCGTGCCACCGGCATGGAGGACGAGCGGTCGAACAAGTTCATCGCGCCGCAGTGGCTGCATCTTTTGAACTCCACCCAGATACAGAAGAAGCTGGAGACCGGTCCCGGCCTCAGAGACATCATCGGCGCGAAGCGCGGCCCTCAGCACACGCTGGAGGAGCTTTATCTCACCATCCTCTCACGTCTGCCGACCGCTGCCGAGGTGGAGCTGGCACTTTCCTATGGCGAGCCAAAGCAAGGGCTGAACAAGGCAGGCAAACCACGCATCGGCAAACGCACCGAGGAGTGGAATGACATCGCGTGGGCGCTGCTCAACAGCAGTGAGTTTTTATTCCGTCACTAACCCCCAAACCACCCCCAGGAGGACAAAACCATGAGCACAGCAGACTTTAATCAGCTCGGCCTCACTCTCAGCCGCTCCACCACGCGACGGGATGTCATGCAGGCCGGTCTTTTCAGCACTGCGAGCGTGTTGTTTTCCAACACTCACGCCGCCACCGCACCAGCGCCGCAGGCATTGCCCACCGCACCGTTTAAAACGAAGGCGAAATCCGTCATCCAGGTCTTCCTGTGGGGCGGCATGTCCCACAATGACACCTGGGACCCGAAACCGGACGCTGGCTACGATTACAATGGCCCGATGAAAGCCCCGCTCTCCACCAACGTGGCTGGAATTCAGCTCAGCGAGTGGTTTCCAAAGCTCGCGCAGCAGGCGGACAAGTTTTCACTCATCCGCAGCATGACGCATGGCAACAACGGCCACGAAACCGCCGCCTACCTCGTGCAGACCGCGCATCAGCCCGGCGAGCGTCTGGCGTATCCGAGCGTCGGCGCGGTGTTTTCGTATTTTCGCGGCAAAAACTACAAAGGAGTGCTCCCGCCCTATGTGGTGCTCACGCAGCCGCAGGGCCGTTTTTCGGAGGAAGGCTTCCTCGGAGCCAAATTGAAGCCTTTTGCCACGGGTGGCGATCCTAACGCCTCGCGCTTCGAGGTCGAGGGCGTCATCTCACGCAGCATCAGCGACACACGCCAGCAGGCGCGGCGTGATTTGCTCGCGAAAATGGACACGCTGAGGCAAACCGCAGGCGGCGACGCGCAACTCACCGCCTCTGAGCAGGCCAAGGCGGAGGCGTATGACATGATCCTCGGCAAAGGACGCGAGGTCTTCGATCTCACGAAGGAAAAACCCGATCTGCGTGATCGCTACGGACGCCACACCTTCGGCCAGGACTGCCTCGCCGCACGGCGCATGGTGGAGGCGGGCGTGCCTTACATCGTCATCAACTATCCCGGCGGTTGGGACACGCACAGCAATCACTTTCAAACCATGGGCCGTCAGGCTCCAGAACTGGACCAAGGCCTCGCCGCGCTGCTGCTCGACCTCAAAGAGCGCGGCTTGCTGGAAAGCACGCTCGTGTGGTGCTGCGGTGAGTTTGGCCGCGGGCCGAAGATCGACTGGCAGCCGCCATGGAACGGTGGTCGCAATCACTACGGCAAGGTCTTCTCTGTGCTTGTCGCGGGCGGCGGATTCAAAGGCGGCCACGTCGTCGGTTCGTCGGATGCAAAGGCAGAAGAGGTCAAAGACCGGCCCGTGTATCCTGTCGATCTCCTCGGCAGCGTCTATCAGCTCGCGGGCATCGACCCGAAGGCAAAACTTCCGCACCCGATGGGCCTCGAAGCGCATGTGCTGCCCTACGGCGAAGAAGGCGTGAAGTCCGCCGGGTTGCTCACTGAAATCATGTAACCACTCACCGCCATGAAAACGACATTGGTCACAGCCGTGCTCGCCGCCACTGCGGTGATGGCTCTCGCGGCTCCGAAGGTCAAAGCGCAGTCACGGCCATACATGGGCTACGTCTATCCCGCTGGCGGCCAGCAGGGTGCCACCTTTGCCGTGAAGATCGGCGGGCAGTCGCTCGACAACGTCACCGGAGTCATCGTCACCGGCGGCGGTGTCAGCGCCAAGGTGGATCGTTGCTTCAGCCGCATCGGCCCGCAGGAGATCACGCTGCTGCGCGATCAATTACGCGAGCTGAAGGCCGCGCAAAAGGCCGCAAAAGCGCCTGATCCCGCTGCGGATGATCTCATCGCACGCATCGAGAAGCGCATTGAGGAATACCGCCAGCGACCCGCCAGCGCCGCGCTCTCTGGACTCGTGTTTCTCGATTTTACCATCGCGAAAGATGCCACGCCTGGAAAGCGGGAGCTGCGGCTCGTCACGCATCAAGGCGTGTCGAATCCGCTCGCCTTCCACGTCGGCCAGGTCTCGGAAGTGACACGCAAGCCCATGCTCACCGCCGATTTTCAGGTGCTCGGCAAGGAACAGCTCGCGCTGCGCAAACGGCCCATCGAGGAGGAGCTCGTCAACGTCACCCCGCCCTGCACGCTCAACGGCCAGATCGCCTCCGGCGAGGTGAACCGCTACCGTTTCACCGCGCGCAAAGGCCAGCGGCTCGTCATCTCCGCGCTCGCGCGGCAATTGATTCCCTTCATCGCCGATGCCGTGCCCGGCTGGTTCCAGCCCGTGCTCGCGCTTTACGACAGCAAGGGAAAAGAAGTCGCCTACCAGGATGACTTCCGCTTCAAGCCTGACCCCGTCGTGCTCTTCGACGTGCCGCAGGACGGCGAATACACCGCCGCCATCTCCGACGCCATCCATCGTGGACGCGAAGATTTTGTGTATCGCATCACCATTGGCGAGCATCCCTATCTCACCAGCGTCTTTCCGCTCGGTGGCCACGTCGGCGAGACGCATCAGCTCAAAATGCAGGGCTGGAACCTCGAAGGCGCGGCTTTGAAGCAGCCAGCGAAGGATGCTGGCGCAGGCGTGCAAAGCGTCGCCGCCATCGTGAAAGGCGTCGTTTCAAACGCCGTGCCCTTCGCGCTCGACACCTTGCCCGAGACCTTCGACAAAGAGCCGAACGACAGCAGCAGCGCCGCGCAAAAAGTCACGCTGCCCATCATCGTGAACGGCCGCATCGACAAAAAAGGCGACTGGGATGTCTTCGAGTTCCAGGGGAAGGCCGGGCAGGACCTCGTGTCCGAGGTGCAGGCACGCCGCCTGGAGTCGCCAATGGACCCCGTGCTCAAAATCACCGGACCCGACGGCAAGATGCTCGCCTTCAACGATGACTATGAAGATGCCGGCAACGGCGTGAACACGCACCACGCCGATTCCTATGCCACGCTCAAGCTGCCCACCGACGGCGCGTATCGCGTCCACATCAGCGACACCGTGCGCGGCGGCGGGGAGGAATACGGCTACCGCCTGCGCATCAGTGCCGCGCGGCCGGATTTCGCCCTGCGCACCGTGCCCTCCAGCATCACGCTGCGCGCGAAATCCGGCGGCGGCAGCATCAGCGTCTATGTGCAGCGCAAGGACGGCTGCACCGCGCCCATCACCATCGCCTTGAAGAATCCGCCCGCCGGAGTCACCTGCAAACCGGTCACTCTCACCGGCACGCAAAGCGTCGCCCGCCTCGCCATCAAATGTGATCTGCCCTCCTCCACGCCGCCGTTTGATCTCATCGTCACTGGCAGCACCGCGCAGGCTCCGAATCAAGCCGCGCTGCAACATGACGCCGTGCCCTGCGAGGACCGCATGCAGGCATTCCTCTGGCGTCACCTCGTCCCCGCGCCCGATTTGAAGGCCGTTGTCTTTGATCCAGACAACAAACCCGCGCCGAAACGCGTCATGCCGCCCGCCACGCCCGCGGACATCGAGGAAGCGAAGAAAAAACTCGTCGGCACCACGGCCAAATTTACCAAGAGCCAAGTCACCGGTCGTCTCCGCCAGATCGAGGGCCTCTACGTCGAGGGCCTGCTCACTGATGCCTTCACTTCGAAGCGCGTGGCTGAATGTGCCGCGCATGATGAGCCAACTCAGTCACCATGAACTCAACCACTGACAACGAATGGGATGTCGCCGTCATCGGCGGTGGCCCCGCTGGTGCCGCGCTCGGCACCTTTCTCAGCCGCGCCGGGCATCGCTGCGTCGTGCTCGAAGCAGCGCACTTCCCGCGCTATCACATCGGCGAATCGCTCATCCCGCACACCCACGGCATTCTCGACCGCCTTGGCCTGCTGCCGAAGATGCGCACCTCGCACTTCCCGGTGAAGCACAGCGTGCGTTTCGTCTCCGCAGATGGACACGAGGCCACGCCCTTCTATTTCTCCGAAACCATCGAAGGCGACCGCGCTCGCACCTGGCAGGTGGAGCGCAGCGAGTTCGACGTGATGATGCTCGACCACGCCCGCGAGAGCGGCGTTCACGTCCGTGATGCCGGTGTGAAGGAAGTGCTCTTTGAGAACGACAAAGCCGTCGGCGTGCGCTTGAACGGCAGCACGAACGGCGAGGAACTGCGTGCGAAGGTCGTCGTCGATGCCTCCGGCCGCGCCTGCGTGATCGGACGCCAGCTTCATCTGCGCGAGGAACTCCAAGACCTGCGCAAAGCCTCCGCCTGGGGCTACTATCGCGGCGGAAAACGTCTGCCCGGCATCGACGCGGGCGAAACCACCATGTTCATGATTCCCGGCGGTGGCTGGTTTTGGTATATCCCGCTCCCGGATGACATCGTCAGCGTCGGCATCGTCGCTGATCCGCATTATCTCCTCGGCGACAGCGACGACATGGAGACCGCTTTTTTGCGCGAAGTCTCGAAATGCGCCGCTCTCTCCGAGCGCCTCGCCCATGCAGAGCGCATCGGCCCCGTTCGCGGCAGCCGCCAGCTCGCCTACCTGAACCGCCAGACCAGCGGCGACGGCTGGGTGATGATCGGCGACGCCCGCGCCTTCCTTGATCCCATCTACTCCTCCGGCCTCTATCTCGCGCTCGGTTCCGCCGAACTCGCCGCCGGTTCCATTGATGCAGCTCTCAAGAGCAACGACCTCTCCGCCGCAAAACTCGGCTCCTTCGAGCCCGCACTCTGGAAAGGCGTCGGCATCATCCGCCAGCTCATCCACGCCTTCTACGATCCCGAGTTCAGCTTTCCGAAATTCGCCCAGCGCTTCCCTGAACAACGCGCCGCGCTCATCGACTGCCTCATTGGCGATGTCGTCGGCAAGGACATGAGCTCCTTCACCGCCGCCCTCGAACAAATGACCCCGCCGCCCGGTCCGCTTCTCTGAAAAACAAACAGCCTTCCGCCCAGCCACCCACCATGAGCCACCATCCCAACATCATTTCACCACCTGGAACATCCACCGCAGATCGCACGGTGGGCGAACTCGTCGCCGAGCGTCCTGGACGCTCGCGAGTCTTCCAGGATTTCAAAATCGACTTCTGCTGCCAGGGCGGACGCACTCTGCGCGAGGCATGCGAACGACGCGACGTGGCGCTCGAAAGCGTGCTGGAGCAGCTTGA
>CAUJJC010000215.1 GCA_963204975.1 Verrucomicrobiota bacterium
AAGCCCGATTACGCGAAGCACGAGCCGGAACCGACGCAGTGCAAAGCACACGCCAGCAACACAGCACCCCCATCATGGCGCGCATCAAAGCCCGGCTCGAACACCTCCAAGCAAGTCACAAACATCTCCCGCGAAGCTTAACGGGAGAGGCCATCAGCTACGCCCTCAACCAATGGACGAAGCTGCGCGTGTTCCTGCGCGATGGCCGCGTGCAAATCGACAACAACCTCGTCGAGAACACCATCCGACCCAGCGCCATCGGCAAGAAAAACTGGCTGTTCATGGGCGATGCCCAAAGCGGCGCACGCGCCGCCACGTTCTACACCCTGATCGGCAACTGCCACCGGGCCGGCATCGACGCCACCGCCTATCTCACCGACCTCTTCAAGCGCCTGCCCACCGAGACGAACCAAACCGTGCATCGACTCACACCCAATGCCTGGGCTGCTGAACAAGCCGCTCTACGCCACGCATTGGCTCAGAGCGCCGTCGCGCCAGTGTAGTTTGACCGCCAAGTCAAACGTCGCGCAACGGGGCTATGGAACCCGGATACGCCTGACCGCGACAGACTCACGCAGTCCTCAACCCAGCCTCCGAAGCCACTGCCCAACGCAGGCCCATGCGCTCAAAGCGGCTAGCATCAAGCTCAGCCACAGCGGGGTTGGCTAATCCTTCGCAGGGTCTCGGACGTTGAGCAATGGTTGGGAATTGGCCTGTTTTCTGGTTGTTCTACTGACAAAGTGGCGTGCGCTTTCCGGGACGACCATCAATCCCATTTGTGTCCATATCATTTGCCCCGACAACGCAACTCGTGCGCACTCGTGCCGCCATGTGTATCGACTTGGGGGTGGCTGACAAAGAGTGAACTCAATTATCTTCAGCAGCTCTGTGTCGTGTGTGATGTCAATGGCTCCATCCACATCGGGAGAAGTATTCCACAGAACAATTGGCTTTTTTGATAATGCCTGGGTTTTTGTCCACCTGCGAGGATGGGGGAAAATCACATAGCGTTTCCGCTCGCCAAACCAAAGGGCAAAACCAAAAGTTCCTCCATCCAAAAAGCTTATGTCATCATCACCGACTCGCGCTGTGTGCACACGAATTGAAGCGTGAATCATCTCGAATATTGCCGCATGGGGTTCGCTTGCCAAATCAACGGAATCGAAGGAATTCAGTTGGCTTAGATTGTTTGTGACGGGCAACTGCTGGCAACCAGCTAGGGAGGCAGCCACAATGAATCCAATGCAAATATTGCATAGCCACTTCATGGATTCATTTGCTGCTGGAGTTGGCCCAATCCCTGTTGCAGCACTTGCCCAGGATTGGCTGTTCCCTTTTGATTCGGTTGAACGGCCTTAACTCCACCGCCTGCTTGGATTGAAGCCCCATAGCATGACCCGACAATGACTTTGGCTTTAAAAACACCAAGCGAAGAAGCTGGCACATAGTTGCCTTCAGGCATCATGACTTCACCATTTCCGCCGTGTGTGAGGTAAAACAAATCGTCATACTTTGCCAATGCCTTGAACAAGTCTTTTGTGGTCTTCGCCACGATTGGTTTGCTCTTTAGCCCCTTGTTGCTTTTGCACGCTGCCTTCACATCGCCGTCATACATGTTATGCGTTCCGGTGACCTTTCCATTCTTGTCCACATCGGTGATAACGCCTGTGTCATACAAGCTCTGTGGAACTACAAACGCTCCATCTAAACCAAGCGGGTCGATCAGCATCAGCGGCCTATTCCCCACATACCCATAAAGGTTCAGCCCGCCTTCTTCCCCGAGCGGGTCTTCATTCAGCCACCGCCCCAACTCAGGATCATACGCCCGATACAGTGCCAACTCTAGGCCACTGCCGGTGTGGTGATAGTAGCGGCCAATGGTCAGCAGGCTCGCCTCCACGGTGCCGCTGAGCTTCACCGGCCCTTGGAAGGTGGTGTAGTCGTAGCGGGCGACCAGTGTGCCGATGGTTCCAGCGACGGCATTGTTGGCAATGATGTCGCGTGTATGCCCCAGGTGATCAGTGAGCACTTGATACTTGGCCACCGTCGTCTGTGAGATGTAGCCCTCCATGAACCCGCCGAAGAAGTGCGTGCGTGTCACCGATCCGCCAGCGGTGTAGATGGCGCTGGTGGTGCAACTACGCTCCTGGATGAGATCCGTGCCGTCCCAATTGAACAGCTTGCCAGGGAAGGCGGGCACGCTGCCTCCGGCGGGATAGCTGTATTCCTTCACCCGGCGGTCCTGGTAATCGTAGTCCCAGCGATAAGTGACCCCGGCCTTGGTCACCGTCTTGAGCCGGTTCTTCGCATCCCAGGTGAAGACTCGATCTCCATCAGTGAGCATGTTGCCATTGGCATCGTAAGTAAAACTGCGGGAGAGACCGCCCACGTTGAGCTGGTAGTTCTGCGTGGTGGTGTTGGGCGGATTGTCCTTGTCCACGGCCTGCACGGTGATGCTGTTGGTGCCTTCGGAGATGTCCACCTTCTTGCTGAACCGGTAGCCACCGCTGGCAGGATCACTCAGCACGGGGGCAGGCTGGGTGTTCACCGTCACATCGGCGATCTCGTTGAGCTTGCCCGCCACCACGGTGCTGCCAGCACCGCCAATGGAGGTGAGTTGGTTGAGGCTGTTGTGGCTGCGAGTGCTCATGGCGGCGGTGGTGCCTTTGGACATCCAGTTGCCTGCATTGTCGTAAGCCCATACGTCGTTGGCAAGCACGTTGCTCGTCGCGGTGTCCGTCTTCACATCGGCGGTGACTTCATCGGAGAGGTTGTAATCATAGGCATGGCCCACGCTGGCGAGGCCACTTGCGTCCTGGTTCCAGGCGGTGATGCGCCCAGCGGGATCGTAATCGAAACTGTGCTTGGAATACTGCACGCCGGTGCGGCTTTGGGTGATGCTCTCCAGCCGTTGTGCCCTGGCTTCGGTGGCGGCGTTGGGGTAGTAGCCGTAGCTGGTCACGACGCTGTTGGGTGCCGTGAGGCTGTCGGGGCGCGAAAGGTTGCTGGTGTAGCCAAAGGTGAACGTGCCCAGGGCATTGACGATGGTGTTGGTGCGGCCCAAGGGATCCCAGGTGGTGGTCTGGGTGCGTAGGGTAAGCGGTGTGGCCGCATCGTTCCGCAAGATCTGGGTGGTGATGCGGTCTTGCCAGTCATAGCCGTAGGCACAGGTGGCATTGGCCAGTGGAGAATTATAGACGGCCACTTGTCCGGCTCCGGCGGTGCCTGCGGTCCAGACGGCATAGGTGTAGCTGTGAGTGCCAAGGCCATCCACCACGCTGGTCACGCGGTCATACACATCATAAGTGTAAGTGGCATCGCAGTCGGTGCCGATGAAATCTTGCTTCTGCAAGGTGCCGTTGAAATTGTAGCTGTAAGTGACGGTAGGTGAACCAGTGCCCTGTTGGTTGGGCCTGGTCATCGTGGCCTGCCGTCCGCTGCGCGGCTGGTAGGTGTAGGTGGTCTTGGTGGTGCCATCGGGCATCAGCTTCTCATAGACGCGACCCAGGATGTCGCGCTTCCATTCGGTGACACGCCCCGCCTTGTCCGTGAGCTTCCAGAGCTTGCCGCACTTGCACCAGTCTTGCTTGGTGGTGAACTGGTCGGGCGTGATCGTCATCACCAAGCGGCGGACTTCATCATAGACGAAGCGGGTCCAGCGTCCGGCGCGGTCCTTTTGTGCGGTGAGATCGAGGCCCGGTGCATTGGGGTTGTTGCCCAGCCCGTGCAGGTAGCTGAACTGCTCCGTGGTGCCATCAGGATAGGTGATGAGACTCACGCGATCGAAGTCATCATAGTCGAAGCTGCGGGTGTAGCCGCTGGCATCGGTCTCGGTGGCCTTGCGGCCGAAGGAATCATACGTGTAAGTTTCGACGGTAGCCCAGGTCGTTCCGGCCGCATTGGTGGTGCGCTCCACCTTCATGAGGTAGCCTGGCAGGCCATCCGGCGTGCCCTGGCCATCGGCATCATAGGTGTAGCGGGTTTTCTCGATATTGGTGCTCTTGCTGGTCCATTGCTCAGTGACTTGATTCTGCGCATTGCGCACGAAGGTGGTGATCTTGCCGCTGGCCTCCGTGATGGTCCCCGGCACGCCGTTGGCATACTTGCCGTAGGTGCGCGTGGTTACCCAGGCCGCCCCTGACCAGACCTGCTCATACTGCACGTCACGATTGGCCACTGTGATGCCCCAGGTAGCGTGGGGAGCGGAGGGAAGGTAGGAAGTTGCGAAATACACGTTCTGCGTCTTGTGGCCGAGTTCATCGGTATGCACTGTCGGCAGGCCGAGGGCATTGTAGGCCTGCTGGGTCATCACCCAGGTGTTGACGCCAGTGCTGCTTTCAATTTTGCGCGCGGTGCGATTGGGTTGGTTGTCAGTGCCCGCAGCGTAGGCACCAGTGGAGGTCTGGCCGGGGTAGTTATACCAGACCATCGCTTCGTTAGGCCGCTTGCTCGCGAAAGCGATAGGAACGGTGGGACTCACATTCGTGGGCGTTGCCATCAACCACAGCGTAGCCTCCGCAAACGCTTGTGGATCTGTGGGCAGACCTTGTGCGGTGTTGGCACGGAGTGCCTTTTGGTATTCACCCCAGTATTTCTTGGTCCAGTGAAAGGTAACGTGAAAGTGGTCGGCTCCGCTGGCAGTATCGGCGACATAGAACGGTGTCGCCGTGCCGCCCACGGAAATGGAGGTAGGTGGCGTGTGATTGCAAAGCTCGTCCAGGAGCGCGGCAGATTTCGAGCTTTCATAGAAAGATTCAACCTTCTCCACTTCGCCATGCGGATCTGTGACCGTGACCGACCAGTTTTGGATGTAGCCAGTGCTGGGCTCGCCATCCATTGTGAAGGTGGTCGTGCCATCGGGCGTAGTGAGAGTGGCGATGCGGCCCGGCCAAGCACTACTGTTGTAGGTGAAGGCTGAGGTGATTCCCAGTGTGTCTGTAATACTCGCCAGAATGCCGTTCGCATGATAAGTGAACGTGGCAGAGCGGCTGCTGGGATCGGTGATGGAGGTGATCTTATTGTCCGCGCCGTTGTAGCCCAAGGATGTAATTTTGCCGGTGGCATCCGTGATCTGGACCAAGCGGTAGCTAGCATCGTAGCTGAGGGTAACAGCCTGTGCCTGGGCATTGACAATACGCTTCAAGAAATAGCGATTGGGAGTGGGAGCATCAGGTTGGGTGTAGTCCTGATAGGAACCATCAGTGCTCGTGACACGATAGCCGGGCCCCCCTGAGCCCGGAGCCAGCCAGGTAATCTTGGCATAGCTGCTGTTACGAGTAGCCCAAGTGGTGCCGTTCCAGATATACTTCTTGATGCCGCCTCCCGACGATACGAGACGCAGGTCATCAGGGGTCGGCAGAGGATCTTCTGTCTCCGCCCTGACATAAGAAAGAAAGGAGTGCGACCAGTGCGCCCCCAGGTTCGACATGGTGGAGACATCATCCAGCTCTGAGTCGAAGTGAATGCGCACCTGGCGGTAGTTCAGGCCGAAGCCCACACCTGGGCCGTAGGCCGGGGTGTAGGTGAGCGGCTGATCGAACAAGCGAACCCCAGGTAAAAACTGAGATATGGAATAAGTAGCCATCCCTTGGCTGCAATCAGACCCGCCACTATCGCACTCATCATCTTCCGGCTCGCGACTGGCAGGGCACGAACTACGCCCGAACACCGCCTTTGCTTGTTCACTGGTGACAGTAGTGAAGGCATCCTCGAGCACGGTATCCTGGGGAACGAGGAAATAACCGGACAACTGGGAATTCAGCACGGCATCCTCCATCCAGGTCTGGAATCGCAGATGCGTATCCTGCACGCGAGTGCGGCTACCATCCTTGCCTACTAGCGCTGAGTAGTGCCCCCCATCTTCGCCACTGCCGAAGATCAGATGCGCCACCGAAGGGACTGGAATGGCGGTGCCTTGTATGCGCCGCACCAACCTGAACTCAGCACCCACTTTGGTGATGCGCTCCAGCAAGCGGGCGGCGGAAAGGCCGCGCTGCAACAACTCGTCCTCCGCGCGCTTTTGATCCGCCTGCTCCTCAATCGAGTCACCCCAGAGCGTGGTAGGATATTTCTCCAGCAATGGTGTGCCGACCATCTGCGCCACGCAATCATACGCTGTGATGCCACATACGGCACCGGCTACGGGATCGGTAGCCCACCACTTCAGTGCCGCATTTGCCTCAGCCAGAGCTGTAGCTGATGAAAGGTGCCGGGGACGGCCCTCTACCTCGGCCAGCAGCGCCTGCAACGAAGCCTTCCGGCCAGTGCGGACGAGGAGCAAAGCCAGTCTGGCGAGTGCTTTTTCTGCGAGTGCAACCGTATCCTGATCTGCTCCGGCTGGCGCAGCGGACTTGCTCAAGTCCCAGGCAGATCGGGCAGCAGCAAGCGCCGTTTTTAAATCGCCAGAGGCATCAGATCTAGTTGCTACCTCCAGCCACAAGGCAGCGGCGTAAGGTGACTCGGGATTGGCAGCCAGGAAGCGCGTCAGATGCCGCAGGCGCTCATGGGTGGGCCGATCTGCCGAGGCAGTGTAGGCGTTCAGAGTCTCTGCCAGCACCTTACGTCCGTCCTCCCCAGCATCTACAGATCCACGGCTCACCAGGGGCACACTCAAGGCACGATGCTTGCGCAGGTGCTCTGCACTCGGTTGCGCGGGAAGCAAAGGATTCGTGTCCGGTGGTGTCACGGGAGCAGGGACATTGGGACGAGCGGTTTTGCTGCGAACAACAGCGGGGGGCGTCCAGCCATCACTCTGGCCAGCGCTGGCTGCGGATACAGCCTGATAAGGAGCGACGATGGAAGCAAGATGTGAAACCATCATCGCGAGACCAACATGGCGGGAAGTGCGAGCTGAAAACTTCATGGCGCGGGCAGAAAAAGAATGAATTTAGAAAGGTCGAAATGATCAGTGGAGGCTTCAGGGCTGGAGAATCGCATTCGGGGGCGATGTCAGGGTAATAACCGGTGGCCCCGCCACGCTGATGCCTGTGCTAGCCAGCGGGTCCAGAGGCAGGGCATCCTGTGCGTCTGGCACGCCGTCGTTGTCCGTATCAGCCATGAAGGGATTGGTGCCATGGTCGATCTCCCAAGAATTGGTAACGCCGTCACCATCTGCGTCCGAGATGACATTGAATACGGCCAAACCTAAATAAAACGCCAGCCCATCCGAAATGCCATCGCCATTGGTATCCGATAACTCCGGATTACTGCCATACGTGAGTTCGAAGCCATTAACCAATCCGTCACCATCAAAATCTGTCAAAAGCGACTCAGTCAGCGTGTCGAACGTCTGCCTTTCCCAAGCATCGTTCCAGCCATCACTGTCAGCATCCAACTCGGCGACCACCGGATTACCTCCGAGAAGAAACTCTTCAAAATTAGTGGCCTCATCGCCATCAGGATTACCCCAAACGCCATACGCAACCATTGTGCCGAAATACTGAAGCTCCCACCAATCCGGCAGCCCATCACCATCCTGATCGTCTGTGGGTGCAGCGGCATACATGTATTCATCGAAGTTCAGTGTTCCATCGCCATCAGGGTCAGCGATGATGAGATTTCCCGTATTGGCCTTGATCAGGCTGCCGAACCAAAAATGCTCCCACCAGTCCGGCAGCGTATCCGCATCTGAGTCCACCAATTGCATCACACCCATGGCCACATTCGCGGTCGGGCGGGTCTGGTTGTGAATATCTTTCATCACGCCCTGGGCAGAGCCTCCCGTTTTGGCTGTAGTTGGCGACCCTGTTTGAATGTATCCATTAAGCGACAAGTTGGGCCAGTTGGCGCTGTTCCCTGTTGTTGGCACCTGAGTGGTATTGAACCCCGAACTGGACAGCCCCTGCAGATGACTGGTGGTGACCCACACCTTGGAAACGTCCCCACGCACAATTTGATACGTAGACTGATTGTTCGGGTAGTAGTCCGGGCTACCCCAGATCAAACTATTGAAAATGCGCAACTGGCTGGTGCTGCCAGTCTTGTTCTCAATGACTGCCGCGTTGGAGCCGGGCACCGTCACAGAGGCTACTGAACGCGCCACGGTGCAGTGCAGTAGTCGCAATATCGCGCCTTCATTGCAAATGGCACTCGAAGTGTATGGTGATAACCAGTCAAAGTATGGACTCCAATACCGGATGATCGTATTGAGCAAACAAATCCTGGAAGCACCGTTCACCGCGAATGTTCGGACTGCTGGCGCGACTGGATAAGTTGACGCTCCGTCCACAACAAAGCCGTTAAACAAAGTGTCGTCGCCAAACTCCAGCCCGAAAGGCGGATCATACCCGTTGGCGCTGCCCGAGAGGACCACCCCTTCGAGTCCGGTAACACGATTAGCCCCCGTCTCAGCAATCCAGGCAACACGGAGTGCTTCTGCACCCAGACTCAACTCAGCGGGATAAACACCATGCTTTACCTGCACCAAGTAATATGTGCCTGACGCTCCACTCAGCGAGTCGTAAGCCTCCTGTAGAGTGGCGAACTCCGGGGGTGTGACTCCGCTTGCAGGATATGTGGTAACGATGGCATCGTAAGCCGGAAAACTGGCGGCACTATTGGCCGCCGTGCCCCTCACGTATTCCCAGAGGTTGGGAACACGGTCCCCATCTTTGTCCGTAAACGCATCCGTGGCATTGGTGGCACTCAGCCCCATGCTAACCTCCCAGGCGTCATCCATGCCGTCTGCATCCGCGTCGGCGGCGTGAACGAGGGTAGGCACTGACATGGCCAGCGCTGACAAGGTGATCAAGAATGGGCGCATATTCATAACTGGATGAAGAGTGAAAGGCGGAGAGGACAAAAAGGGGGGGCTTTTCTGAAGGCTATCACTTGGGCTCCGTATCGGGCGGGGGCGGCGCAGCCGGAGGACCGTCGGAATCTGAACCGCCTGGCTGGTCCACACGGCTGGCGGTTTTCCAGGCGGCGATGACTTCGGGCTGGCGGCGGTATTTGTTGAGAACACTGGCATTGAGCTGAACAACAGCGGCGCGACCTTCGCGCAGGAGGACGCGTGCCTGGGCGGTGCCTTCCACGCTGCCGATCCGATCCTCTGCCTGGGTATCGGTGGCTGCATCGTAGGCGGCGAGGTCTTGCTGGAGATCGGTCACGAAGTCGGCGGGGAGTTCATAGGCGATAAAGCGGGCAGCCAGACCTGTCTCGGCCTGGAAGGTGGCGAGAACGCTGCGCGCGTGAGCGATGATACTTCGCTGGGTTCGCTCATCAGGCAGAGTGAATCGGCTGGCCAAGCCTATCTGTGGAGGGGTGCCGGACTCAATCGCACGGGCGGTGCGAGCGATGTCTTTGAGGTCCTGGCGCAGGGCATCGACGAGATCCTCCTTGGCGGCCGTGGCCGGGCTGGCATCAGCACCGGCCTGACCATCCGTATGAGGACGGAGCTGGCTGACGATGGCGGTGAGGCTGGCTATAGCCTGGCCAGCAGGACTGCTGGGGGTAAACTCTGTGCCGTGTTCCTTGGTGAAAGCGAGAACGCGGACAAAGCTCTGATAGAGGGCGTATTGGCGGTCATTCATGGTAGCTGATGGGTGGACGACAGGTGGGTGGAGAACGGGACAGGAGACGATGGAGGCGCTGCTAGAACCGGTGGCGAGGAGTGCAGCTCAAGGTGGTAGCCCTGCGGGCGATGGTGGGAGCGGCCTCAACTCGATACCGGCGTGCCGAGGGTGCTAGAATCCTCTCATCTGCGTGATGAGATAGACGGTGCGGGTCAATGTGGACACGACCGCAACCATTTGTGGCAAGAACCGCAGGTGATTGTGGCAGCAAGCGCAGGCCGCAGCGCACCTCCCGATCCTCAATGTCGTAGGTTCCGCAGGTGAATGTGGCAGATGTCATAAGTTTTTGTGACCCACTCATCATCTGATCATTATCACAGTCAATTTTCCAAGCGACATCGCAAGGACTGGCAAACTGACCGTTAGCCTCCCGATCATCCACCCGTGCTGATCGCCTAATAGACCCCTGCCCACTACTCCCTGCCCACTCGGGATGGCATAGATGATTGCGTCTGGAATTAACGAGGATCATTTTTAACGAATAGCGAAGAATCAGACCGGATGTCGAGATTAAATTTCTGAACATCTGTTTTTCTAGCCTCGGATGATAAGGCACCTCTGGAAACCCATCAGGGGAGCGCTGGCGTCCCGCCAGTGCCGGGCATTGCCGAAGCGGGTGGCCTGGCAGATCAAGGATTCCTCAGCGCTGGAAGAGCCGGGCGAAGCCCAGCCCGCACGCCGCCCCCCCTGTCCAGAGGTGCCCTATAAGCATAACCCTCCCATGACCATAGTTTGGCCCCGAGGCTCTTAACTTAACCTCTACACACTCGGCAACCTATGAAAGGCAACCCCCTGCTAACATGCTTCGCCTCAGCATTGCTGACCAGTCAGTGCCAGTGACATGCCTTGTTGGCAAGTGCTCCAATTGCAAAAGCACTCGTGAGACGCATGTGAATCAATCCACATACACAAACTCGTTCGCGTTCAGCAACATGCGACACAAAGCGGACATGCCATGCTCCTTCACCAACGCGAGGGCGGCTGATTGCTCGCTGGCTGTCGGCTTGCGCTGAACGCACAGTTCGAACGCACGAGTAATGCGCGCGCTGGACTCGGCGATTTCGCCTTCGATGCGCTCGGAGAGGTAACGCGACTGCTGAAGCATGAACTCGTTGTTCGTCAGCGTCAGTGCTTGCAGAGCGGTCGTCGTTTGCACACGCGCAGGTGTTAGGTTTGCAGGATCAGGGCAATCCAGCGTGGACATGAACTGATGCGGCGTGGTGCGCACGATGAAGCGATAGATGCTGCGCCTCCACAGCTCCGGCTTGTCGGGCGTGATGTAGTCGTAGATCGGCGCGTAGGCCTCGGTATAGTTGAAGTCACGAAAGCCAGGTCCGCCCGCAGCAAGGTTCAGCTTGCCGCTCACTGCGAGCACCGTGTCATGCAAGGTCTCAGCATCCAGTCGGCGCGGGTTTTGATGCGAGAGCAGACGGTTGGAGGAATCCTTCTCCATGCTCACCGCTCCATGCTCCAGGCTCGCCTGCCGATACGTCTGCGACATCACGATCAGCTTGTGGAGGTGCTTCATCGACCAGCCGCTCTTCATGAACTCATCGGCCAGGAAGTCGAGCAGCTCAGGGTGACTCGGCTTGTCGCCGCCCAGGCCGAAGTCGCTAGGCGTGTTCACCAAGCCCTGACCGAAGTGATGGTGCCACAGACGGTTCACCAGCACGCGAGCCGTGAGCGGGTTCTTCGGGTCCGTGATCCACTTCGCCAGCGCCACACGACGCTCGCCTTCAGACATCTCGTTGCTGCCGAAGCTCGCGGGCAAATGTGTCGCCCACGCGAACGCACCGGGCGCGACTTCATCTGCGAGATCCTCGGGATTGCCACGACGCTGCACCTGAATCACTGACGGCTTCGGCTCCGCATTGATCGCATACACCATCGCTGGAGAAGGCAACGCCTTGAGCTTTGCATCGAGCGACTTCTCCTCATCGTGCAAACGCTTCAACTGCTCGCGCGCGACCTCGTTCAGTGAATTCGGTGCCACTGCAGGCACCAGCCTAGCATCACCCAGGAAGAGCAAGTCGCTGCTGATGCCATCGCCACCATCCGTCGCGATCAAGGTGAGCGTCTTCGCCGTTGCAGGCACACTCACATCGACTCGCGCGGAGTCCGCCTTCGTCATCATCAACCGCTGAAAGCGCTGCTCGCCATCGACATACACACTGAAGTCCGCGAGCGACTTCGTCGCCTCCTTCTTCGCGCCAAAGCCCACCATCGCCGTGAAGCGCAAGTCACCCGTCGCACCGCTCTTGCGAATGCCCACGAGATCAAACGTGATACCGCCATTCGCATGCAGCCCGAGGATCGAGCGCCCCTTCGTTGAATAGTCCACACCATCAACCACCGTGCTCGCCTGCGCATTGAGCGGACCATTGCGCACCACGTCCCAGGCGTGACCCGATGTGGCCGGGATGCCTTTGATCGGCAGTTTCGCATCCGCCAGCACCTCGCCGCGACCATCGGGAACGAAGACCCACGCGATGCGCCGTGCCTTGTCTTCGGTTGGGTAGTTCACCTTCTGCAAACGGTTCGTCTGGATGTCCTTGTGGTAGCCCAGCTTTGCCTTGGTCGCGTTGCCATTGCCGAACTCGATCCCCTGCCCCGCCACGCCAGTGCCTCGACCATCGCCGCCGCCCACGATGTCCGCGAGATCAAGTCCCTCGCCTGCCAGCTTGCCGATCTCCGCGCGCACCTGCGCGAGACGCTTGGTGAGCTTCGCCTTCTCCTGCTGCGCTCGCTTCGACTCCTCGGTGCTCACCTCGCGAGTGCCGCGCTTCACGCCCGCGAAGACTGACCACAGGCTGTAGTATTCCTTCTGCGTGATCGGGTCCAGCTTGTGATCATGGCATCGCGCGCAGTTGATCGTGATGCCCATCGTGCTCGTGATCACCTGCGTCACCATGTCGTCCAAATCACCAGCGCGCGCGGCACGCCTCAGCATGTCGCTCTTCGTTTCCACCTGTCCCACAAAGTCCCACGGCCCCGCCGCCAGGAAGCCCGTCGCGATCACCGCCTGCGGATCATTCGGCGCGAGCACATCACCCGCAATCTGCTCGCGGATGAACTGATCATACGGCTTGTCGCGGTTCAGCGACTCGATCACGTAGTCGCGATAGCGCCAGGCATCGGGTCGAAGCTGATCGCGCTCAAAGCCATGCGTGTCCGCGTAATGGGCGATGTCCAGCCAGTGCCTCGCCCAGCGCTCGCCATAGTGCGGTGAGGCGAGCAAGTGATCCACCAGCGCTTCATGCGGCTCGCGCGACCACTTCGTCATCTCCTCCGGCGACGGCGGCAGTCCGATCAGATCCATGAACAACCGCCGCACTCGCGTGCGCGCATCCGCCTCAGGCGATCTTTGCAAGCCATTGGCCCTCAGCTTCGCATCAATGAACTCATCAATCGAAGCACCCGCGCTCGGACGCTTCACCGGCTGCACCGACCAGTGCTGCAAGCGCTTGTCGATCAGCGCCGCACGGTCCGCCTCATTCTCCGGCCACACCGCACCCGCGTCGATCCACTGCCGGATGGAAACGACCTGCGCCGGGGTCAAAGGCTTGCCCTTGGGCGGCATGATCTCGTCTTCGTCCTGCGTGGTGATCCGCTGCACCAGCAGACTCTTCGCACTGTCGCCCGGCACAATCGCATGACCATGCTCCGACTCCTTGAACGCCTGCACCTTCACATCCAGCCGCAGATTGCCCTTCGCCTTCTTCGCCCCATGACACTCCACACACCGTTCCTGAAACACGGGGCGGACATCCTTGTCGAAGTCTGCGGCCATAAGCGGAGTGACCACGAAAAAAGTGAGAAGAGGATAAAAGCGAAGACGCATGATGACGGATCATCGAAACGCAGCGCAAGGCCGCAGTCTTCGAGCGGAGTGCGATGAAGCGAGACGCTGCAAGGCATTCGCGTCTGCCGCGTTCACTGCCGATGCTCCGCGCTTTTCTCTTCCTCGCCCTGCCGTTGTGCGTCACCGCCGCTCCGAATGTGCTGTTCCTGCTGGCGGACGATTTCCGGCCAGAACTCGGCTGCTACGGATCATCAGCACTGACGCCGAACCTGGACAAGCTGGCGAGCCGTGGGGTGCGATTTGAGAACGCCTACTGCCAGCAGGCAGTGTGCAATCCCTCGCGCTCGTCCTTCCTGACGGGCAAGCGACCGGACTCGCTGCGCATCTGGAACAACAGTGTCCACTTCCGCGAGCGGAACCCGGATGTGACGACGATTCCCCTGTGGTTCAAGGAGCACGGTTATGACACTCGCGACTGCGGCAAGGTCTTCCACAACTGGCATACGAAGGAGCACGGCGACCCTCGCTCGTGGAGCGCGCCGGAGTTTCTGCACTATGCGAATCATGGTCACGACGCGCCGCAAGTGCAGGGTGAACTGCCGCCCAACTTAGCCGTGCTGAGCCCACGCAACTACACGAACGTGCCACTGGATGAATGCCGCGATGTGCCAGACGAAGCCTACTACGATGGGCGCGTTGCAGCCGAGGCGATCAAGACGCTGGCTGAGGTGAAGGACAAGCCGTTCTTCCTCGCCGTGGGGATGTGGAAACCGCACGCGCCCTTCAATGCACCAAAGAAGTATTGGGACCTCTACCAGCGCGACAAGCTGCCGAAGCTGAACCCCGCGCGTCCGACCGGAGCCCCTGACATCGCCTTCCACGAAAGCACGGAGATCCTCGGTCCTGCGAAGGAGCAGAAGCCGCTCAGCGACGCGCAGATCGCGGAGATGCGTCACGGTTACTTCGCCAACATCAGCTACATGGACGCGCAGATCGGCAAGGTGCTCGACGCGCTGGAGCACAGCGGCCAGGCCGCCAACACAATCGTGATCTTCTTCGCCGATCACGGCTACCACATCGGCGAGCACACGCTGTGGGGAAAGACCTCCACCTTCGAATACGATGCGCATGTGCCGCTGATAGTGTCGGCTCCCGGAGTGGCGGCGAATAAGACCACCAAGTCGATGGCCGAGTTGGTCGATGT
>CAUJJC010000216.1 GCA_963204975.1 Verrucomicrobiota bacterium
GCGAAGCCGCTCACTTCCTCTACCTCATGAATGGCGAGGTGCCGAGCAAGGAAGCCGAACAAACCCTCGACGTGGCCTACGTGCTGCACGCTGAGCACGGCTTCAATGCCTCCACCTTCACCGCCCGCGTGGTGGCCTCCACCTTGAGCGACATGTATTCCGCGATCAGCGCCGCCATCGGTGCCCTGAAGGGACCTCTTCACGGCGGTGCCAATGAAGGCGTGATCCACATGCTGGAAGAGATCGGCTCCCCTGACAAGGTGGACGCCTGGGTCGCCGACGCGCTCGCGCAGAAGAAGAAGATCATGGGCATCGGCCACCGCGTTTACAAGGTGCTCGACCCTCGCGCCCCGCATCTCCAGGCCATGGCCATCAAGCTCACCGAGCAGCTCGGCGAGCCGAAGTGGATCCAGATGAGCGAACGCATTGCCACCATCATGCGCGAGCAGAAAGGCCTCAACGCCAACGTCGATTTCTACAGCGCCACGGTCTATCACAGCCTCAACATCCCGACCGATCTGTTCACGCCGATCTTCGCCATCGCTCGCATGAGCGGCTGGACCGCACACGTCCTCGAGCAGTGGGCCGACAATCGTCTGTTCCGTCCGCTGAGCGAATACGTCGGCAAGCCTTATGGCCAGAAGTTCGTGCCGATCAGCGAGCGGGCGTAGTTCCGTTTATCTCGAATGAGCGAGGCAGTGCCAGAACCGGAATCGGGATTGGCGCTGCCTTTTTCGTTGGAGTGCAGGGTGTCACAAGCACAACGCCTTCAACTCCTAGGTATCGCGTTTCCTCATCGGCGAACCATGGGACCAGTCGGCTTTGCGTTTTTCTATGCTTGTGTGCTGGCGGTCATGCTCTGTGCTCTCACTCTCGCCATGAAGGCAAACTGGCCTGATGGCGTCATCATCATGATCATGGCGGTGATCGCATCGACGATCAGCATCCAGTGGAAAAGTTATCGCACTTACTATCGCCAGCCGGAAAGCGACCCCATGTCGGTCAAGCTAACGCTCACAAGCGAGTTGATCATCGCGGTTGACCGGGGACTCGAACTTCATGCCCCCTGGTCCGAGGCTCGACAACTGATTCTCTGCGGATCGGCTGCGTCGATTGAGATGGCACCGGAAGCATGGATCGTTGTTACAGAGGACCAGTCTCAAACACCAAGGGTATCCATGAAGGATTTGGCTTCCGTCTTTAGCGCCCAAGGCGTAAAGATCCGAACTGTCCGCCCATGAACGAACCCTCCAACTGCCTTCCCGATGAAGTCGAACTCGTGCGCTTCCGTGAAGGTAAAGGGGTCCGCGATTGTTGTGAAATGCTCGATCAAGCTGGTGTGCCCTACCGCCTCTCCACCGATGTCCCTGCCTTCGATGTGTCCATGGTAGGCGGAGGTGCGGCGAAGGGTTCGGTCATCATCATGGTGGCCGCAGCCGATGAGGTGAAGGCACGCACTGCGCTGCTGGAAGATGCTCGCAGGGCCTTGTCCAGCACCGAGGTCCCGGACGATTATCATTTGCGTGAGTTCGCCGACACCGAACTGCAGCTCATCGTGCGCCAGCCGCGTGAATGGAGCGGCTACGATGTGGCCGCCGCCGAATGCTTGCTGCGAGAGCGGGGCATCGCCTTTGAGCCGCCCAGCTTTGAACTCACCGAGGCGGACATCGAGCAGCGCAAAGAGGAGGCCCGCGAATTCAAGGCAGCCCACTTGCTGCTCGTAGTCTTGCTCGTGGCCATCGTGGTGCGACTTGCCTGGATGACGATCATGGAGCCCGCGAAGCCCCAGGTTCCCCTGCCCGTCCCCTCTCCCACGGCGCGCTGACCATCGCATGTCTTCTTGCCCTGCGAGCACTCGCTGCTAGCATCGCCACCCCTAACGCCATGCCTACCACCCTCCGCTTCTGGAAGATGAACGGTGCCGGGAATGACTTCGTCATGCTCGACAACCGCAGCCTCGCCCTCTCGCTGTCCAAAGATCAGATCGAACGCCTCTGTGATCGCCATCGCGGCATCGGTGCCGATGGACTGTTGATGGTCGAGCCCGCCACCGACGGTGGTGACTTCAAGATGCGCTACTACAACGCCGATGGCGGCGAAGCGGAGATGTGCGGCAATGGCGCGCGCTGCTTCGGTCGCTTCGTGAATTTCCTGCACGACGACAAGCTCACCAACATCCGCTTTGAGACGCTGGCGGGCATGATCTCCGCCGAGTTCGAAGCCGGTCAGGTGCGCATCAACATGAGCGCGCCGCATGGTCTTCGCCTCAACGACTCCCTGCCCGTCGCGGGCGAGCAACTCACCGTTCACAGCCTCAACACCGGCGTGCCGCACGCGGTCGTCTTCAGCGATGACCTCGACAACGTGGACGTCCGCAAGCTCGGTGCAGGTCTGCGCTACCATGAGGCCTTCAAGCCCAAGGGCACCAATGCGAACTTCGTCAAGGTGCTCGCGCCCAACTCCATCGCCATCCGGACCTACGAGCGCGGCGTCGAGGACGAAACCCTCGCCTGCGGCACCGGCATGGTCGCCTGCGCCCTGATCCACCACGAGCTGACCGGCGCCCCCTCGCCCATCGCCGTGAAGGTGAAAGGCGGCGATACTCTGCGCATTGGCTTTGAAGAACCCAGCAAGAGCAACTACACCAACGTCACGCTCTTCGGTCCGGCGGACTTTGCCTTCAGTGGCGAGGTCAGCATTTGATCATCTCGACTTTTCCACTTCTCTACGTTTCACCGCCCCACACCATGTTCGCCGGAACCCACACCGCCATCGTCACCCCCTTCAAAAACGGCAAGCTCGATGAAGCTGCGCTGAAAAAGCTCATCGACTTCCAGTTCGACAACGGCATCACCGGCATCGTCCCTTGCGGCACGACAGGCGAATCGCCCACGCTCGATTACGATGAGCACGAGGCAGTGGTGAAACTCAGCGTCGAGTTCGCTCGCGGTCGTGGCGTCGTCATGGCTGGCACAGGATCGAACAGCACCCGCGAAGCCGTCGAAATGACCCAGGAAGCCGAGGCCGCCGGAGCCACCGCGATCCTGCAAGTGGCACCTTACTACAACAAGCCGACACAAGATGGCTTGTTCCAGCACTTCAAGGCTGTCGCTCAATCAACCAAGCTGCCCATCATGCTCTACAGCATCCCCGGACGCTGCGGCATTGAGATTGGCCTCGAGACCATTGCCAAGCTGCACGAAGCCTGCCCCAACATCTGCGCAATCAAGGAAGCCGGTGGCAATCCCGAGCGCGTCAGCCAGATGAAGCAGCTCATGCCTGCGAACTTCGAGATCCTCAGCGGCGACGATGGCCTTACGCTGCCGTTCATGATCGTTGGTGCCGTCGGTATCGTCAGCGTCGCGGGCAACATCATCCCCGGTCCGCTGAGCCAGATGGTGCAGCACGCGCTCAAGGGCGAATGGGCTGCCGCGCAGGAGATTCACCATCGCTACTACCCGCTCTTCGCCGCCTTCCTGAAGCTCTCCACCAATCCGATCCCGATCAAGACGGCGATGGAACTCGCCGGTCACTGCGATGGCGAGCTTCGTCTGCCCATGTCTCCGATGAGCGAAGCCGGTCGCGCCGAACTCAAAGGCATCCTCACCAAGCTCGGCCTCGTCTAATCTCTCACTCGCATGAACGCCTCCACCACTCGCTCCCTCTGGTTCCCCGTCGCCCTCGCTGCTGCTGCTCTCGCCTGGCGTGTGGCGAAGCTCAAGTTCGGCGTCGCCGACGTGATCCCGAACTTCGCACCGTGGATGGCGCTCGCCTTTGCCGGCAGCATCGTCATGCCGCGCACCCTGCCCTGGTGGCTCTGGCCAGCGCTGCTCATTGGTTGCGATGTCGCCATCAGCACCGGTTCCATCAGTGACATGTGGCTCGTGTATGCCTGCTACGGCATCGCCGCCGTGATCGGCAGCAACCTGCGCGGTCGTGCAGGCGTGATGCAAACCATGCTCGGCACCGCCATCGGTTCCGTCGCTTTCTACGTGCTCACCAACAC
>CAUJJC010000217.1 GCA_963204975.1 Verrucomicrobiota bacterium
AGGCGGGGCTTCAAGATTCAAAGCATGAAGGAAATTACATCCTTCCAGGTGCCGGGCATCGTTTCTCCGCTTGTATCCGCGACCCTGAACCCTGACAATCATATGGCCCATTCTCTTCCACCCATCCCTTTTGACAAGGCAGCTCTCGAGCCCCACATCGACACCACGACGATGGAGATCCATCACGGACGCCATCACAATGCGTATGTGACCAACCTCAACGCGGCCATCGCTGGCAACGCCGAGCTGGAAGCCCTCTCCATCGAGGACCTGTGCAAGAACATCGGCAGCGTGCCCGAAAACATTCGTGGCCCTGTGCGCAACAACGGCGGCGGTCACTTCAACCACACGCTGTTCTGGAACATCATGGGTCCCAACGCTGGCGGTGCTCCGACGGGTGAACTCGGCGACGCGATCAACGCGACTTTTGGTTCCTTCGACGCCTTCAAGGAAGCCTTCGCCAAGGCGGGCGTGACCCGCTTCGGCTCCGGCTGGGCATGGCTCGTCGTCAAGGACGGCAAGCTCGCCATCACCTCGACGCCCAACCAGGACAACCCGCTCATGGACGGTTCCGGCACGCCGATCCTCGGCTGCGATGTTTGGGAGCACGCCTACTACCTCAAGTATCAAAACAAGCGCCCCGACTACATCGCCGCCTTCTGGAACGTGGTGAACTGGACCGCCGTCGCCGCCAACTACGCCGCCGCGAAGTAAGTCCGGCAGTCGTTGATTTCGTAAACGCAGCGCTCGCAAGGGCGCTGCGTTTTTTGTTGGCCAGAAAGGCGGGGCGCAGCGTGATGCGACGAACTACTTCTGCCCGCGATAGTCCTTGGTGGCGTCCTGCAGGCTGGGTGAATTCAGGGCTTCGCCACGGACAAACTGGCCATCGTAGCGGCGGTGCAAGTCGTCGGCAGTCCACATTTCTTTGTCCGGGCCGGCGCTGCGAATGTCGATCCGGTGCTGATCGAGGACATGGAAGAACAGAGGGGATTGCCAGCGATCCACGACTTGTCCCTGAGCATTGAAGTACGGGGCGTCTGCGGGGAGGAAGGTTGTCTTGGTCTTGTTCTTCCCTCGCAACGCCGCCGCGATCTCCTCATTCGCTCCCAGTGGGATGGGTTGATCGCCTTTGATCAGCAAGGCAAAGTTGCTCAAGGCATTCGAGAGGTCGGTGAGGTCCTGTTGCGGGGGCTGAGCGGCAGAGGCGTAGTCCTTGAGGATCGGTGTGCCGAGGAATGGCGATAGTGACGCATCACTCTTTGTAGAGGTCATCTGTGCCTGATAAGTTGTCGGTTGCGACGCACTCTTCTTTAGGGACAGGCGATCTAGGACAAATAAGACCAATGGGGCAAAGATGAGCGCTGTCAGTGTTCCATAGATCACTCGACCAACGGTATCGGATCTTGGCCTCGTCTGAGAGCTGGTCATGGCATGTTTTTCATCCTTCATCTTTCCGATCAACTCCACGTCCCAGGCTTCAAGAACCCAATCGGCAGCGAGCTGGAGGTGGGGCTGTAGAAGTTGGTGATGTTGGGCAGAACGGTGCTGAGGTTACTGCCCGAGATGCCGAACCAGCGGAGCATCTCCGCGAAGAACTGGTCCACCGAGGTGCTGGGCAACATGCGACCGCCGTAGCCCACATCATCATTGCTATCGAGCGTGAGATCCGGGTAAGTGCCGCAGATCTGCCCTCCCTGAATCGGACCGCCGAAGACCATCTGATTGCCTCCCCAGGCGTGGTCGGTGCCGCGTCCGTTGCTGCGCAGGGTGCGACCGAAATCCGAGGCGGTGAAGGTGATGACGCTGTCCTGCAAACCGAGCTGTTCGAGCGCAAGCTGGAAGCCGCTCAGCGCAGCGCTCAACCCCGTGAGCATCCCGGCCTGCGTATTGAGCAGCTCGCCGTGGTGGTCCCAGCCGCCGAAGTTGATGAACAAGGTCTGGCGTGTGAGGCCTAGTTGCTCGCGGATGGCAATGGTGCGGGCGAGGGCGAGCATGTTGCTGCCAAAGTAGTTCCCAGGGAACAAGCCTTGGATTGCACTGACATCGTAGGCGTTGAAGACGTTCTGGAAGTAAAGCTGGAGGTCGAGGCTGTCCTTGGTGAGCTGTGCGTAGCTCTGCTGCATCAGGTTCGAGTAAGTCTGCTCAACGAGGTTGCGATGGGCGTTGTTTTTGACTGTCAGCGGGTTGTTCGCTGGCTGGCCTGGCTGGGCGGCATCGAGTGTGAGGGCACCGGAGTCGGTGACGACGAATTGCTGGGTGTTCGAACCCACCTGGAAGAGGTTGTTGCCGCTGAAGCTGATGTTCATGGCCGCCGTGCCAGTGTTGGCCGTGGCGTGCAGCAGATCGGCGGTGCGCCCCGCCCATCCACTGGCCTGGGTCATCCCCTGGGGCACGGAGGTCTGCCATTGGTCAATCTGGTCGCTGTGGGAGAAGAGGGCGCGTGGCAGCGGCACGGACTCGGCGGCATACTGGGCCTTGGTGGTAGGCTGGATCAGCGTGCCCACGTTGCTGATGAAGGCGAGCCTGCGTTTCGCGGTGTCGCCTCCGATGCCATTGAAGAGATCGGCCAGGCCAGAGCACCGACGATGGATGCCATACGAAAGGCCATCTCCGCCGCTCTGATTGAGTGGCAGCAAATCTTGGGTGTCTTCGGGCGGCAGACCATCGGCGATCGGGAGCGCGAGATTACCGCGCGAGGTGGCATACGTGGCGTGGCGTGCATCACGAGGCACGAGGACGTTGAACGTGTCACAACCGCCTGCGAGCAGGATGCACACGAGTGTTTTGCGATCAGCCGGACCTCCCTGGGCGGCGAGCTGGCCGACCATCTTGAGGTTGAGCATCATATTGAGCGCCGGGATTGAGCTGAGGGCAGCACAACTGGCTTCTCCGAGGAACTGACGGCGGGTGGAGCGCATGGCGGTGTAAGGGGTTACTTCATGACCGCCCCTTCCGGGCAGACGATGGCGAGGTAGAGAGCCACGCGGGCACGGGCTTCGAGGTCGGTGACGGGCACCGTGTTGATGGCATTCACAATGAGCGTGCGACTGCTCGCGCTCATCTGTCCGGCGCAGCAGAGCAGATTGAGATGATCCACCAGCTTTTCAGGCGTGGTGGCCAGCACGACCTCGCGCGAGAGATCGAGCGGGAACTGATACTCATGCCACTGCCAAAAGCCTTCCTTTACCAACTCCCACAGCTTGTTCGGGAAGGCGATGGAACTAAAGCTGTCCGTGATCTGGAAGACCGGACCGTTCTTCTGATTCGAGGTGAGCAAACCGGGTGCCTTGTAGTCGGGGCGGTAGAAATTGAAGACACTCGGCGAGTAGCCCGGCTCCTGGCGCGAGGCCTCATAGAAGCTGCTCCAGTTCCACCAGAGCAGGTTGGGCGCGTTGCGAAGACCAAAGGCCCGGCCGAGCGCCATCGCGCGAATCACAGGCTCCTTGAGACGACCGAAGGAGGCATCGTGCATCGGCGTGGCCGGGCTGCGTGCTTCCACATCGAGCAGGATCGCCTTCACCACGGCGGCGAGATCGCCCCGCACACCACTGCCGTTGTTATCAAACACTCCCGCCACGCGCTGGATGTAAGCGGGCGAGGGATTGTCGGTGACAAGGAATTGAATCAACTGCTTCCCGATGAACACACCTGTGTTCGGATGCTCGAACAGGTGGCGGATCGCATCCTTGATGTCCTTCATTGCATCATCAGCAGTCGGCGCGCGGGCAGGAATGACAAAGCCGCCGATGAGTGTCTTCGGATCGAAGTCGTGCTTGTCTGCGTGCATCGTCATCGGCGTGGCATAGTCCGCATCCTCCCAGCCGCCTTGCCCCCAATCATGTTCGCCGAACCACAAGCCGGTGAGCACACGGGCGAGCTGCGTGATCTCGGTATTGGAATAGGTGGGAATGTTTTGCCCAAGCCCATTCACCTTGCGCGATCCATCGGGGTTCAGCTCCCAGAGGCCAATGGTGAAGAGCTGCATCACCTCGCGGGCGTAGTTCTCATCGGGATACTGGTTGATCGCGGGATTGGCTTTTTGATTGCCCACATGGCTGAGGTAACGGCCCATGCACGGGTGCAGCGTCACATCCATGAGCACGTCGTAGTAATTGCCGAAGGCGTGCTTCACGAAGAGGTCGTAGTAGTCCGCCATGCCCAGGAGCTTCTGTTCCAGGCTGGCATCGCGCCGTGAAGTCACAAGAATCTGGCTGAGCGCGAAGGCGACGCGCTGACGAAGCTGATCGCTGCCCTGAATCGTCGCACGCGCGAAGGCGGTCTGCATGTTGATGCCAAAGAGATTGTCCTCGTTGTAGGAGTAGCTCAGGTCAGCTCGCGGGCCGTTGTAATCGGCGATGATCTGCTTGATGTAAGTCGAGTGCCATGAAGCGGGGACGGTCTTCTGCTCGTTGATCCAGCCTTCAAAGCCCAGCTGCTGCACGCGCTCGATGTCATCAAGAGTAGGGCCAAAGGCAGCCTGCATCAGGAAGCGCGCGGCCTGTGCCTTGGAGATGCTCGTGGCGGACGGAGAACCTCCCGCGAAGCCGCCTCCAGTGGCCCCGCCTTGCATCTGTTCCAGCAGGCGCAGGTAGTCGCCGCTGATCGTGGTCTCGGGCGTGCCATCGGCGTTGGTGTCAATGGTGATCGAGGACTGCGTGCTTGCGGCATTGTTCAGAGCGGAGCCCAGCACATTGGCCTCGGTCCAGTCGCTGACGCCATCGCCATCGGTGTCCACGTCATTGACAGACGCGCGGTAGAATCGTTTCGGCAGCGTGAGGGCACCCGGCAGTGTGAGTTGGTATTCGTTGCCCACGATCACGGGAGAACCCGAAGCGCTCGACCACGAGGTGAGGTTATCGCTTTGCAAAGTTTGGTGTGACTTGTTCAGAATCCGTGGCCAGCAAAATACGAGATCATTGCCCGAACGCAGAACGTCGGACCAGAGATAAGAACTTGCCGACAAAGGATCGGTGCCAGCAGCTGCTTCGTCGGCATTGGAGCGACCATCGCCATCCGCATCGGCGCTGCCAACCAGATCAAAGCGACCCATCCAGGCCTCGAAGGCATCATTGATGCCATTGCCATTGAAGTCCTCGCCCGCAATGCCCGAGGGCAGACCATTCCAATACGGTGGCTTGCTGCTCGCGAGCAACGGATTGCTCCTGGCATTGACTTCAACGCCATCTTTGGCACCATCGCCATCGCTGTCTGAATTGCGCGGATTGGTCCCCAAGTGGCATTCGCGCACATTGGTCAGACCATCTCCATCGGTGTCGATAGCGGCATCCGTGGCGCTGCCGGTGTTGAAGCTGTTGGCTGTCTCCCACACGTTAGGCATCCCATCGCGGTCGGTATCGAGTGCGGAGGCAAAGGCAGGCTGCGTCTCGATGGATGGGGATGTCGAGCTGTTGAGAAAATACACCGACATGCCGTTCTTCACATCGAGGTAGTAGCGGTTGGCCACATTGTTCGAGTCGGTCCAGGTCACGGTGCCATCGTGAACGTTGTTCGCGAGCGTGCAGCCCGTGAAGAGCTGGCTGGCGATGGTCTGGTTGGTGTCCAGATTGAAGAGGCTCACCGTGAGGTTCCAGGCGGATGCCGAGCCTGTCGTCGTGCCCGAAGCACGGAGACGCAGACGCTGTGAAATGTCCTGCCGTCCATAGCCGCTGAAGCCCATCGCCGAGCGCAGATTCGTGGGCGGGTTGTTCCAGTCGCTGTGCCAGATGTCGTTGTCGGGCTGGCCTGGGTAGCTGAAAGCCGAGGTGGCGTTTGAGAAGAAAAGATAGGTGAGATGGCCGCTGACGCGTCGAATAGCGAAAGCCATTCCCGATCCTCCGGGACGCAGTTCGCGGTTCTGAATCTCCAGCCACATCATGGAAGTATCGCCCCACTCGCCATTCGAGCCGTGACCATGATCGTGATCCCAGACGAGCTGGAAGTTCAGTGACCAATCGAAGGTCTTCGAGGTCGTGCCCGATACCACCGGCATCAGGAAGTTGGCTGCATTGCTGGCCAGAGGGTCCGTGCGCTCGTCAACTTCGGAGGCATCGCTGCGACCGTCGCTATCGGAGTCGGCACTGTTGGGGTTGAGTGCCGCAGGCAGCATGGTGACTTCCTTGCCGTCGCCAAGTCCATCGCCATCGGTGTCCGCGATCAAAGCATCCGAGCCCGTGTTCGATGTGCTCACATAGACACCTGTGCCGGTCTCCACAGTGTCGCTCAATCCATCGCCATCGGTGTCCGCTTTGCTTGGATCGGTGCGACGGGCGAATTCGTTGACGTTGGTCAAGCCGTCACCATCGGGGTCGAGAGCTGCATCGTTGATGTTGGGGAGCAGCTTGTGAGTCACCTCGAAGGCATCGCTCATGCCGTCGCCGTCAGAGTCCTGCGAGGCGTTCACGACTTGAACCGCATGAATCCCGGCTTCGTGCCAGGAGGTGCGGAAGAGCTTCACATTGAAACTGCTGTCGGTGACATTGCGATAGCGAATGACATTTGCACGCCAGGGATGGGCTGGATCGTTCTTCACCAGCTCGATGAACTCGGTCTGCGGCTTCGTCGAGGTGCTGGCAAAATACTGGTCCTGCGCGCTGGAGTCGTTGAGTCGCGTGTAAGCAATCGCGCCGTTGTAGGTGCTGCCCACGTAAACGAGCACGTCGTAAGTGGCATACGGCACATTGCTGAAGGTCACGCTCGGGGCGGTGCCACCCCACATCCACAGGCCGCCGTTGAGCAGGTCTTGATTGGAGCCACCGCTGTTGCCCGAGGCGGATGAAGCATCCGAGGTCCAGGTGATTGTCGTGGTCGTGGCAGTGCCCGCGCTGTTTTTCAAAACGCCCGCTGTGGGCGCGATGATATGCGCTGTGGTGCCAGCGATAGCTGTGGCGTCCCATTGGCGGAGCACCATCGTGTTGTTCCAGTTCATCTGCGGCACCAGACCTGTCACCTGGTAGGGTGTGAGAACATTGTTCGGTGCGGCTTCGCTTGAGAACTTCACGCCGATCGCACTGGTGAATGCGGGTGGTGTGCTGGTGGGAAGGCTGGGGTTGGTGCCCACACGCAATTCCCAGGCATCGGGGGCTCCATCGCTGTCTGAATCAAGGAGCAGGGGATTGCTGGTCGTCTCGTCACCGTCCTTGATCGAGTCGCCATCCGTGTCTGCGAGCAGCTTGTTCGTGGTGGTTTCGGCACCATCCTTCAAACCGTCAGCATCGGTGTCGGCGAGGCGGGGATCAGTGCTGGCGGTGAATTCCTGGAGGTTTGTCAGGCCATCCACATCGATATCCTGGCTGGCATCGGCGGGCACACCATCAATGAGCCCGTGCTCATCCTCCCACCATTGTGGCATCCCGTCGGAATCGGCATCCAGCAAGGCACTTGGATTCACATCGAGCCCGAGCGAGTCGATGGAAAACCATCCGTCTGTGGTGCCTGCGGAGCGGCTGATCTCGATCACATTCTCGCCTGCGACCGCGTTCACGGCTGACGCATTGGCTGTGACGGTGAGCGTCTGGGCATAGGTGAAGGCCTGGGCCAGCACGGTCACACCATTGATCTTCACGGTGAGCGTGTGGGTGCCGAAGTTGTTCGAGTTCACGTAATCGCCCCACATCGTGATCAAGTGAAACCGCAGAAGTGAGGTGCTGGCGGCTTGGCCTGCACTGAGGGTGAAGTGAATGCGTGTATCCGGGTCCCAGGTGCTTAGCTGGCCTTCGAAATTCATCAGCGCTTCCGCACCCGCCACGCTGCCCACCACCGCATAGGTGCCTGGGAAGTAATAGTCATCGTCGTGTGTGATGGCGCTGTTTGGATTGGGTGCGCTGTTATTGGGGTAGGCCTCGTCATCAAACTCATTCGGCGAACCATCGACTGTGCCCAGAGTCCAAAGGCGGGACCACGCAGCATGGCAGGGCGCAGGCATCGTCGCGAAAGCGATGGTGCAAAGCAGGAGAGTCAGCAGGCGGAGATTCATCGGCGGCGAAAGGCCGGAAATCTAAGCGCCTGAGCGAAACCACGCGAGGAGTGAGTGAGGCGGAAAGGCAGATTCTTTTGTGCCTATGCCAGTCTTTTTGTTCGACTGAGCAAGGTTCAGTCGCGTCCCAGCCAGTCGCGAATGGCGCGGAGGTCCTTTTTGGTCGGACGCATGAGGGTGTCGTGAGGACGTGGAGTCACCATCTCGCGCTCGCGCCGGGCCTCGCTGGCCTTCACATAGTTTTCGGGCGGCGTCAGGTTGTCGTAGAACTCGGGGACCAAAGGCGGTCCCACTCGGGTCGCAGGGAAGGCTTTCACTTTGATAACCAGCTTGAGATCGCCGCGCTCAATGTTGAGCACATCGCCGGGCTTCAAATCGCGCGAGGGTTTGATGTCCTGGGTGCCGAGTTTCACATTGCCCCGGTCGCACGCTTGGGTGGCAAGGGTGCGGGTCTTGAAGATGCGAACGTGGTGGAGGTATTTGTCGGCACGGAGGGTCGCGAGCGGTTCAGTCATGAAGTGGCGCTTGAAACGATGGACTGGCTGCGTTCTTAGCACCGAGAGGACTCCACACATGCACAAAAGATCACACCAGAGGCGGGCGCGGTGGCGCGGCAATGTCGGACGGTGGATCATCGTCGCTGCCCTCTGCGCCAGCGCCCACGCGCAGCAGACCGATACCCAGCGCATCCTCGAGAACGAGCAGATCAAAGAGGTGAGCACGGCCTTTGACCGGGGCATCTATGAGCGTGTGGCGAAGGCCTGCGACTACGTGATCGCGCAGGGAGCACAGGCCCCCGAGTGGCATCTGTTTTTGGTTCGTTCGCTCGTGGCGAATGGCAAGGCCGAGGAAGCGATCAAGATGGCAGAGCGTGCAGCTCGCCTCCATGCCAACGAATTGCCCGTGCTCCTGCTGCGCCAGCAGACGCTAGAAGGTTACGGTCGCAAAGACGAGGCCCAGACAGCTCTCAAGTCCATCAATGACGTGGCGCGCAAGATCGCTCCGAAGGATCGCAAGGCGGCCGACCTCGTGGCTCTCGGGCAGGCTGCGCTCGCCGCCGGAGCTGATCCCGCCAAGGTGCTCCAGCAGTATCTCACGCCCGCCAAGCGCAAGGACGTGAAGCTCGAAGCCGCCTACCTCGCGAGTGGCGATCTGGCCCTGAAGCACTCCGATTTTGCGAAGGCGGCGAACGAGTTCCGTGCCGGGCTCAAGGA
>CAUJJC010000218.1 GCA_963204975.1 Verrucomicrobiota bacterium
ATCAGACCGGTCATCAGCACCGCGCCTTCACCTTTTGGCTCGCTGGTGGTGGCGTGAAGGCCGGGCATGTTCATGGCAGCACCGACGAAACAGGGAGCAACCCCGCCGATGGCAAGGTCCACTTCCGCGATCTCCACGCGACGATCCTGCACCTGCTCGGCCTCGATCACGAGAACCTCGCCGTCGTCTCCGGTGGTCGCCGCATTCGACTCACCGGACTGCAAGGTGGTCAGGTAGTGCAGCCGATCATTGCGTGATCTTCGCAGGCCACGGAAAGTCGCGCCTTGATCACAACGATTGTCACTAGATGATCGCTCACCTGCCGCGCCGCCGCTTTCTCGCCGCACTCCCTGCCCTGGGCTTGATCGATGCCCATGCCTCTGACGCGCCGCCGCTCCAGGACATCCTGTTTGGCTCCTGCCTGGATACCCACGAGCATCCGATGCTTGATCGCGCCCTCACCTTGCCCCGCGACCTGTTCATCTTCATGGGCGACAACGTTTATGCAGATGCGGGAGGTATCCCGATGATGAAGGAGAAGTATGCGAAGCTGAAGCAGAGCCGCTTTTTCCAAGGTCTGAAAAACAAACCCATCCTCGCCACCTGGGACGATCACGACTTCGGCCTCAACGACGGTGGTGCCGAGTATGCTCAAAAGGACGAAGCTCAATTCGAGTTCTGGAACTGGCTGGATGAGCCCGCCGATTCGCTACGTCGCAAGCAGCCAGGCGTGTATCACTCCGAGTCCTTCGGCCCTGAAGGCCGACGTGTGCAGTTGATCTTGCTCGATACGCGCTACTTCCGCAGCCCGATGAAAAAGGTGACCAAGGACAAAGCGATGCTCGGTGGCACCTCGGTGCCCACGGATGACACGAGCACGACCTTCCTCGGCGAGGCCCAATGGCGTTGGCTGGAGCAGGTGCTTCGGGAGCCTGCGGACCTCCGGCTGGTGATCTCGTCGGTGCAATTCGCGCCCGAGGCACACGGCGGAGAGTGTTGGGCCAATTTCCCCCATGAACAACAACGCTTCCTCAACCTGCTCAAGACCACGCGAGCTGCGGGCGTCGTTATCCTCAGTGGTGATCGGCATTGGTGCGAATTCTCGAAGCTCGAAGGCCCGCTGGGCTACCCGATCTATGACTTCACTTCCAGTTCGATGACCCAGAAGCATCCGCGCGGCACCCCGACGCCCAACAAGAATCGCACGGTGCCAAAGACCTACCATTTTCCCAACGTCGGCCACCTCCACATCGACTGGTCCGCAGGCACCCTGACCGCCCAAGTGATCGGCGAGGACGGCAGCACCAAGCTCGAGCAAACCGTGTCCCTCCGCGACCTGCAACCCCGCTGAGACATGCGCGCCCTCGTCATTCTATCGCTCCTCACCGCCAGCGCACTCGCGGCCCCTGCGCGTGTTGGTTACAATCGGGACGTTCGGCCCATATTGGCCTCCAAGTGCTTTGCCTGCCATGGACCTGATGAAGACAAACGGGAAGGTGGCCTACGACTCGACGTGCGTGCCGAGGCTGTGAAGGAGGCGATTAAACCCGGCAAGCCGGATGCCTGCGAACTGATCAAGCGCATCTCGTCACATGACAAAGACGAGGTGATGCCACCACCTTCCTCGCCCAAGCCCATGACCAGCAACGAACGCGAGGTTCTCCGCCGCTGGATCGCCGAGGGTGCCGAATACGAAGAGCACTGGGCCTTCCAGCCGATTCGCGACCCGCAGGTCCCAAGGACGGCTGACCCGCAATCGCCCAGCGTGCATCCCATTGATGCTTTCATTCGAGAAAAGCTCGTTGCCACCGGCCTTCAGCCCGCACCGCGTGCGAATGCCACCACCCTCATCCGCCGCCTCTACCTCGATCTCATCGGCCTGCCTCCTCCATCGGACAGCACTGACCTTACTGACGAAAAATACGCAGCCCTCGTGGACCGCCTTCTCTCCGATCCCCGCTTCGGCGAACGCTGGGGCCGCCACTGGCTCGACATGGCCCGCTACGCCGATTCGAATGGCTTCCTCGGCGACGGCCTCCGCCCCAATGCCTACCGCTACCGCGATTGGGTCATCCAGGCCTTCAACAACGACATGCCGTATGATGAATTCACCATCGCCCAGATCGCCGGTGATCTTCTCCCCGAATCTCAAATTACAAATCTCAGATCTCAAATCCAAGGAACCGGCTTCCACCGCAACGCCGCTCTCAACACCGAAGCGGGCGTCGATAAAGAAGAAGCGCGTTATCAAAACCTCGTTGATCGCGTCAACACGACAGCCCGCGTCTGGATGGGCCTCACCATCGGCTGTGCGCAGTGCCACACGCACAAATACGATGCGATCACCATCCGCGATTACTACAGCTTCTACGCCTTCTTCGACAACACCGAGGACCGCGACGACGCCAAAACGAAAGCGCCACTCCTCGCCGAAGTCAGCAAAGACCGCCGCCAAACCTACGTCCACCTCGCGGGCGACTACACCCGCCGCGGCCCCGATGTCATGCCCGCCACGCTTTCTGCATTGCCCGCCAAAACGGGTAACACGCGACTCGAACTCGCGAAGTGGCTCGTTTCACCGCAAAACCCGCTCACCGCCCGCGTCGCTGTGAATCACATTTGGAGCAAGCTCTTCGGCCACGGCCTCGTGCGCACACCGGACGACTTCGGCACCAGCGGCGAAGCCCCCAGCCACCCCGAACTCCTCGATTGGCTCGCCACCGACTTCATGCGCAACGGCTGGAGCCGCAAACAGCTCATCAAGCGCATCGTGATGAGCAAGACCTACCGCCAAAGCAGCAGCATTCATGATTTACGATTTACGACTTCTGATTTGGGAGAAGCCACAGGTGCCGACGCTTCTGAAATCGCAAATCGTAAATCAGAAATCATAAATCGCGTCGATCCCCTCAACCGCTTCCTCTCCCGCCAAAACCGCCTCCGCCTCGATGCCGAAATCCTGCGCGATTCCGCCCTCGCCGTCAGCGGCTTATTGAAGCCCACCATCGGCGGCCCCAGCTTTCGTCCGCCTTTGCCCGAAGACGTCTTCGATGTCGGCCGCTCCTCCAATTGGCAGGCCAGCCCCGGTGACGAAATCTATCGCCGCAGCCTTTACATCATCACGCTGCGCAGCGTGCTCTATCCCACGCTCACCACCTTCGACGCGCCCGACGCCGCTGATGCCTGCGTGCGCCGCGAGCGCTCGAACACGCCTCTGCAAGCCCTCACGATGATGAACGACGGCGTCTTCGTCGAAGCCGCGCAAGCTCTCGCCCTCCGCGCCATGCGTGAAGGCCCGAATCCGCTCGAAAAACTCTTCCGCCTCGTCTTGAATCGCCAACCACGCACCGAAGAACTCGCACGACTCCAAACCTTCCACGCCGAGCAAAAAGCCCGCGTTATCAAAAGCGGCCCCGCAGCCCTCCAAGTGCTCGGAGCCCATCAAAAAGCCATTTCACCCGCTCAAGCCACCGAAGCGGCTACGCTCGTCGCCGTGGCTCGCGTGCTCATGAATCTCGATGAGTTCATCAATCGCGAGTGAGGTGCCTGAAGGCATGAGCCCTATCAGTATGATGCGCAAAGGAAGGCGTTGGGATAAAGGCTATCGACCGGAAGCGACGTGGTAGCGCTATCTGTTTTGACAAGAGCCCACTCGCTGCTTGCTCCCCATTGCCTCCCTGTGTTCTCTCACGATCTCGCCTCTTCATGACATCCTCCTCCCTGCAAGACATCTCCAAGCTCGAAGACACCCTCTGGGAGGCGGCGGACCAGCTCCGCGCCAACTCGAAGCTGACCTCCAGCGAGTATTGCTTCCCCATTCTGGGCATCATCTTCCTGCGGCATGCCACGAACCGCTACAATGCCGTCGCGGCCCGGATCGAAGAAGAAAAGACCGCCGGGAAGCTGCCGAAGAAGCTGCCGATCACGAAGGCTCACTTCATCGCCCGGCGTGCGCTGATGCTGCCACCGGAGGCACGCTATGAATCGCTGATCGCGCTGCCAAAGGGCACGAACCTCGGCTCGGCACTTGTGGAGGCCATGAACGCCATCGAGCGCGACTTCGAGCCGCTGGCGAACCAACTCCCGAAGGACTACGAGAAGTTCGACAACGATCTGCTGGAGTCCATGCTCCGCATCTTCGACAGCGAGGCGCTGCGCCGGGCCAGCGGCGATGTCTTCGGGCGGATTTATGAGTATTTCCTCATGAAGTTCGCCATCCAGGGCGCTCAGGACAATGGCGAGTTCTTCACCCCGCCCTCGCTGGTGCAGATGATCGTGAACGTCATCGAGCCGGATCATGGCGTCGTCGCGGACCTCGCCTGCGGTTCCGGCGGCATGTTCGTGCAGACCAGCCACTTCATGGAGGATCATGGGCAGCGCACCATGGACCGCGTGACCTTCTACGGTCAGGAGAAAACGGCCACCACCATCCGGCTGGCGAAGATGAACCTCGCCGTTCACGGGCTGGAGGGCGAGATCATGGAGGCGAACACCTTCTACCAGGACGAGCACCGCCTCAGCGATGGCCGCCCGCTGTGGGGGAACTGCGACTTCATGATGGCCAACCCGCCCTTCAATGTGGACATGGTGGACGAGGCGAAGGTGAAGGGCGACCGCCGCCTGCCTTTCGGCCTGCCGGGGGTGAACAAGAGCAAGACCATCTCCAACGCGAACTACCTCTGGATCAGCTACTTCCATTCTTATCTGAATGCCAAAGGCCGCGCAGGCTTCGTGATGTCATCGCAGGCCAGCAGTGCCGGGCATGGCGAGGCCGAGGTGCGGCAAAAACTCGTCGCCACCGGCGATGTGGACGTGATGATGTCCATCCGCTCGAACTTCTTCTACACCCGCTCCGTGCCCTGCGAGCTGTGGTTCTTTGACAAAGGCAAGCCCGCCGAGCGAAAAGACAGCGTGCTCATGCTCGACGCGCGAAACGTCTATCGGAAGGTCACGCGGAAGATCTTCGATTTCAGCGCCGAGCAGCAGCAGAACCTCTCCGCCATCGTGTGGCTGTATCGCGGGCAGGGCGAGCGGTTTGTCGGTTTGCTTGATGAGTATCGGCAAAGGATCGCCGAGGCGAAGGCCGCCTTCGAACTCGCCGCTGGTCGCCTACCTGCCCAGACCCTCACCGGCATCCTAGACGCCATCGAGCAGTTCACCGCATCCGTCACTGGCGAAAAACCCAGCGCGTTGATAGCCGAAGCGCGCAGCGCCCTGGAGTGCGGCAGCCTGCTGCCGCTCGACGAAGGCAGCCCTGCTGCCGTGAGCGTCTCTGGACACAGCAAAGCCGAACCGCTGCCGCGCGGGCGAAGCTCAACGCTCGAATCGGACCCCACCGGCCTGCCCGCCAGCAGGGCTGGCTCTGACAAGCGGCAGCAGGCTGCCGCAGTCCAGGTTCCAGAAGCCCTCGCCGCCCTCCAATCCGAACTCCCTGACCTCGCCCGTGCCGACGAGCACCTCCGCGCCCACCGCACCGCGCTGGATGCCTTCGCCAAGCACCTGCATCGCCTCATCGACCTCTGCCTCAAAGACCTCGGCGCACGGCGCAGTCCGCTGTGGAAGGACAAGCTCCCCGCCTTGATCGACGCCTTCGACACCGCGCACGCTGGCATTCAGAGTGCCGTGCAGCAGCATCACTACTTCCACCGCCAGCTCCTCTGGCTCCTCACCCGCTTCCCCGAGGGCGTGTATGCCGACGTTCCCGGCCTGTGCAAGATCGCCAGCCGTGCCGACATCGCCGCCGCCGACTGGAGCCTCACCCCAGGCCGCTACGTCGGCGTCGCCCCCGCCGAGGTGGACGAGGATTTCGACTTCGTCCAATCCATGCGCGACATCCATCTGGAACTGAAAGACCTGGACCGCGAAGCCAGCGACCTGGCCGCGAAGATTCAGGCGAACTTTGAGGGGCTGGGGATATGAAGCGAAAGGGCTGGCCACTTCGATCACTTGGACGATGCGCGAAGTTCCGTTCAGGCGGGACTCCGAGCAAGAGCCGCCCGGAGTTCTGGGATGGTGACATACCGTGGGTGAGTTCCGGCGAGATGACCGAGAGCCGTATTCATGACACTGCGCTACGCATTACCGCCGAAGCTGCGGAAGACGGTAGCCGCCTCGTTCCTGCAAACACTGTCTTGGCTGTGGTGCGGGGAATGTCGTTGGCGAAGGAGTTCCGCATCTCAATCACCAAGCGCGAGGTAGCCTTTAACCAAGACCTCAAGGCCTTTGATTGCGAACCTGACGTTGACCCCGAGTTCCTGTTCTATGCCTTGTTCGCCCGACGGGAACACATTCGCGAACTGGCAACGGAAGCTTCTCACGGAACAAAGAAGCTCGAAACTCACACTCTGGCAGCCGTCGAACTGCCGATGCCAAAGTTAGCAATTCAGAAACGTGTGGTCGAAGTAGCGACCGCCTACGACGACCTGATGGAGAACAACCGGCGGCGGATGGCGTTGCTGGAGGAGTCGGCGCGGCTGCTCTACCGGGAGTGGTTCGTCCACCTCCGCTTCCCCGGCCACGAACACACCCGCCTCATCAACGGCGTGCCGCAAGGCTGGCGCAAGGTCACGCTCGGCTCCATCACAACGAAGATCGGCAGCGGAGCCACGCCACGCGGCGGCGATGCCGCTTATCAAAGCGAAGGCATCACGCTGATTCGCAGCCTCAATGTCTATGACGACCGCTTCGACGATGACGGCCTCGCTTTTATCAGCGACGAACAAGCCGCTGCACTCGCCAACGTCTCCGTCGAAGCCAAGGACATCCTCTTGAACATCACCGGGGCCTCCGTCTGCCGCTGCTGCATGGCCCCCGAGCGCTACCTGCCCGCCCGCGTGAATCAGCATGTGATGATCATCCGCGCCGATCCCACCAAGGCCGATCCCTTCCTCGTCCATGCCGCGATCAACAGCGACGAGCGCAAGCGCCAGCTCCTCAGCTACGCACAGAAAGGCTCCACCCGCGAAGCCCTGACCAAGGAAACCGTTTCCAACTTCGAGATCACCCTCCCCACTGACAACCTGATGCGCCGCTTCGGCGAGATCGCCGCCGATGCCTTCCGCCAGCGCGAACTCCTCGCCCAACAAACCCAAAAACTCCGCACCGCCCGCGACCTGCTGCTGCCGCGCTTGATGAGCGGAGAGATGGAGGTGTGAAACGCACCCAAAATCCGGCAAATCTGCTTATTTCGCATCCATAAGGTAAGTATACTTTCCTTATTTCACTTTTACCGCGTCCTGAGAGCCGGGCGGCGAGTGGGCTTGCCATTCCCTTTGGCTGCGGTTTACTATGAACAACAATGAGCCTTGAGCGCCAGATTGAATTCGTCCTGCGGGACCGGGTGGATGGGGTGGAGATCACCCCGGCCACCATCGGGCTGGCACGGTTCAATGAGTTCAACCGGCAGGTGGAGACCTTCATTGCCGGGGCGGCGAAGTTAAAGGTGGATGATGTGCAAGTCCGTGTGGTGGAGGGCTCCTACAAGATCATCGGCGCGCTGCCCGTGGCGACGATGGATGCGCTCGAACCGGACTTGCGGACGCTCCAACGTCAGGACTCGCTGGGCGAAATTGATCCGAAGCGCGCAGACGTGATCGCCAAGTGGCAGGCGCGTAGCAAGGGCAATCCCGAGCTTCGCTACCAGATCAAGCCTGTCGGAGTGAACATCGACACGGTCGAGTTGAGCATGAGCACGGACTACCGGATCGGCGAGATCGTCCCGTGGGTGAAGGTGGAGAAGTATCTGTTCGGCACGGTGATGGACATGGGCGGCGTGAACAAGGCGAACGTGCATATCCGACTGGAAGACACGGGCCAAGTGGTGCTTATCGGCTCGAACCAGGGCTACCTGAAGGAACACAGCAACGACCGCCTTTATCACAAAGTGCTCGCCCGTGTCGAAGCCGAGCAACACTACAGAACGCGGGAACTGCGCAATCTCCGGCTGCTTTCCTTTGAAGACTATGCCCCCGTTTATGATGAAGCGGCGCTGGATCGCTTCGCTGAGGCTGGGCGCAAGGCGTGGGCAGATGTGCCGGATGCCGCAGCATGGATTCACCAACTGCGGGGAGGCGCTCTGTAATGGCTGCGGGAGTTGTCTTGGACACGAGCTTCCTGATCACGCT
>CAUJJC010000219.1 GCA_963204975.1 Verrucomicrobiota bacterium
ACAAGGCCGAACAAAACGGATGCAGGCAATGGCTCGAAGGCTGTCTGTCGTGTCAGCAACGTCTTGCGCTCGTCGTCGCCTGATCCGAGTCGTTAGGTGACTTCGCACGCGCACCGTGAAACCAGCACACGAAGACTTGGAACACCGAAGACCTGTGTGGGGGGCGTTGTCAGACCTGTTCCTCGACACGGACACGTCGCTTGCGCGTTCTTGGCGTGTCGGCATCCTTGCTGCGTCGCCGTATTCCATCGAAGAGTTGCAGGAGATTCTAGTGGATGAGGTCTATCCGGTTTGCCGCTCCAATCTGTGCAGCGTTGCAGGCGAGTGGGTCGGCTTCGACCCCGAGTGGTTGGAGAGCAGCATCCTGCGCCGTCTTCGCTCACCGTTTCATCGCTGGCTGCGTTTCAGTCTTGGCCGGCTTACAGTTCACTTGTCCTTGGAATGGTGTCACACCAAGCAGGGCGTTATTCAGCAGCGTTCTCAGCGTCATGCACACAACGTCGCCTAACCAGAGCGATGCAGCGAACCACTGCCCCGCTGGGCTGGCGGACGGTTCGGGTATTTTGTCTGCGACTGTTGCAGCCGACCGGGCGTTTCCGGCGGCGGCAGTGAGGCGGCGTTGCCGCTACTCCTTCTTCACGTCCTTCGAGGGATCGTAGTAGATGTGGATGTCGGCGTCGATGGTGCCGAGGATTTGCTGGGCGCGCTTGAGGGCGCGGCGAGTGGCGAGGTTGGGATTCGAGGGGTCGCCGGCGAAGATGTTTTCATCGCCGATGGAGGCATTGACGCCGGAGTCTTGCAGCACGCGGATGACTTCCGCCGAGGCTCCGCTGACGATCAAGTCGCGACCGCTGGCCCGCATCACGCGCACCAGTTCATCGAGCGCCATGACGCTGGTGGCATCGAGGTGGCGGGCGTTCTTCAGTCGCAGGATGATGATGCGGAGATTGGGATCGGAGCAGGTGCGCTGGATCTGGGTGCGGAAGAGTTCCGCCGCGCCGAAGAACAGCTCGCCCTCCACATGCACGATGCTGATCGAGGGATTCTGCCGGCCTTCGCGACCCGCTGCCGCGAGGTTGCCCTCTTGATTGAAGGCATACTCTACCAGGGTCGGTCGGGCGGCCTTGCGCAAGTAGAGCATGATAGACACGCCCACGCCGAGGAAGATCGCCACGTGCAAGGGCACCACCAGGGAGGCGATGAAGGTGGTGAGGAAGACGATGGCGTCCGAGCCGGTGGCGCGCAGCGCGATGCGAATCTGCTGACCATTGATCAGCCCGGCAGCGGCGCACATCACGAGGACGCCCAGCGATGCCTTGGGCACATACGCGACCAGCGGTCCCACCGTGAGCGCTCCCAGCAGGCAGAGCAAACCGCCGACGATGGCCGAGATGGGAGTCTTGGCACCGCTTTGGAAATTGGCCATTGAGCGCGTCAGCGAGTGCGAGGCCGGCATGCCGCTGAAGTAGGCGCAGGCGAGATTGGCCGCGCCGAGGCTGAGCATGTCTTGATTGGCATCGACATCATGTCCCGACCGGCTGGCGAGCGTGCGGGCCATGGAGGAATTCTCCAGCATGGCGAGGAAGGCGAGGGCCAGCGCGAGCCCGAACATCTGACTGAACTGACCAGCCATCTGGAGGCTGGCGAAGTCGGGGAACATCGGCAGCAGATCGCGCCAGGTGAAGCGCGCATCGGCATACGTGATCACCTGGATGCCTGCGGTTTGCAGGAGCTTCACCGCCAGTCCCATGAGCACCAGCGTCAATGCCATGGCGGGCCAGCGGGAACGCCAGCGGCGCAGCCCGAGGTAGATCGCCAGCGTGGCCAAGGACAGGCCGAGGGTGCTCCATGAGATGGTGTGCAAGCTGGTGAGCACATGCCCCACTTCGCCGAGCAGGGTGCGGCTTTCCAGCTTGCCGGATTTCAGCACCCCATGCGCGGCCTCGCTGATGCCCAGGACTTTGGGCAGTTGATGAATGATCATCTGCACGGCTGCGCCGGACAAATACGCCACCACGACGGAGCGGCTGATGTATTGGCCCAGATCGGCCACGCGCAGGAAGGCACCGACCACGAGCAGGGCACCCACGAGGAAGACCAGCATCGGCATGGCATCGAGTTGGTCGATATTCGGATACGCGGCGAAGAATGAGGCGACCATGAAGGCGCTCGCATTCGTGGGGCCGTAGATCGAGTGGCGCGAACTCATCAGCAGCGCGCCCACGATGCACGCGATGGCGGAGCAGGTGATGCCATAGGCCAGGGGCAGACCGGCGATCACGGCGAAGGCGATGCCTTGCGGAATGGCCAGCAGCGCTCCGTCGGCACCGCCGCGCAGATCGTCCTTGAACCAGGCCATGCGGTAGCCCTTGAGCATTCGCGCCATGGGGAAGGCCTCCAGCTTGCCGGTCACCGAGACGCTGTTCGCCGCCGTCCATGCATCCCGCATCAGCGCCCGGCTGTGGTGGAGTATGGAGGACCATTTCATAGCGGCTCAGGGACGTTCAGCGCATCACTTGCATTCAATCCCAAAGAAGTCCGCGAACACTGCCCGATACACGGCCTTCTTGAATCGCGGCACCCAGTTGAGATCGAACTCCTCCGGCTTGATCCACTTCACTTGGCGGAACTCCTGATGGTGCGCGTCCAGCCGAATGTCGGCATCGGTGCCGAGGTAATCGCAGAGGTAGTAGGTCTGCTCCTGGCCGCCGTAGAGGCCGTATTTCAGGCGGCCTTTGGGAAACGAATAGCGATAGCCGCTGCGCTGTTGCTTCACGGAAACGAGTGCCGCCGTGACGCCGATCTCTTCCTCCAGCTCACGGAACAAGGCCACGTCCAGGGATTCGCCTTGATCCACTCCGCCCTGCGGGAACTGCCAGGCACCGGCTACATTCAATCGCTCGGCGATCAAGATTCGACCGTCGGGCCTTTGCAGAATGGCGGCGACGTTCGGGCGGTAGAGGATGGGGTCGGGCGGCACTTCCATGAGCAGAAAACGATGAGGGTGTGACAGTCTAGCCACCTCGCTGCCGCGTGCATTCGGCAATTCCATCATTTCACGATTAGCCCGGGGCATACGCCCCAAAGCTCCGGCGAGTGCTTCTTATGGAATGAGCAAGGAATGCACCGAGCCCTTCAGAGCTTGCGACCACCGATTCATCTCCAACACGAATGAAAAAGAATGACACGCGAATAACCGCGAATCGAGTGTGGTGTCCCTATTCGTGTTCATTCGTCTGCACTCGTCATGGATTCGCGTGAGAAATCATCACCACTTGCGCTAGTCATGCGTAAGCCGTGCGATCAGACGATCTCATGCAACGCTCGCACCTCGAACGTCGTCCTCCGCGTTAGCCTTGTCTCGTTGAACTCCGTCCCCATGCCCACACTCGAACAAAGACTCGCCACTCGCGCCCACGGCGTGGCATCGCCCGTGATGTATCAGCGCTGGAGCCAGTTGCTCTTCCTGCACTGGAAGTGGGATGCTGACGAATTGCAGAAGCGACTGCCGCCTGGGCTCTTCATCGACACCTTCCAAGGCGAGGCCTGGCTGGGCATCGTGCCTTTCTTCATGGAGCGCATCCGTCCGCGCTTCCTGCCGCCCGTGCCGTGGATCTCGTGGTTCCTCGAACTCAACGTCCGCACCTACGTCCACGATGAGAAGGGCACGCCGGGCGTGTGGTTCTTCTCGCTCGATTGCAATCAACCCGTCGCGGTCCGCATCGCTCGTGCGGGCTTCGGCTTGCCCTACTTCGATGCGCGCATGTCGGCACCCATCGGGGATGATGGGATTCGCTACGAGTGCGCACGTCGCGGTCAGGCGCAGAGTGCGCGGTTTCAGTATCAACTCGCGAACGACGCCCACGTCGCGGAGCCTGGATCGCTCGAGTTCTTCCTCGCGGAGCGCTACACCTTGTTTGCCAGCACGCCGCGTGGGCTTCGGCTGGGGCGGGTGCAGCATGTGCCGTATCCACTCGCGACGGCGACCGTCACGGCGTTCGATCCTGCGCCGATCATCTGGGATGGCCTGGGGATTCCGGCGGGGGCACCTGACCACATCATTGGTTCACCCGGCGTCGATGTGCGGATCGGGGCGCTGGAGAGGCTGTGATGGTTTCCAACACGAATCCAAGCCGAATGGGCCGCGAATGACCACGAATAGGGCTGCCGCGCTGCATTGGCGGTCATTCGCGCGGCCCAGCGTGATCTGTGTTTTGGGTGCATCAGCCCGGCGGCGAGAAAAGGCATTGCGTGTTGAGGTGCGATTTGCTGGAATGCGCGCCGTTTGTTTTCCCCATCCACCCTCCTCCTCTCCGCATGAACTCCTCTGAATCCAGCAAGCCGGATATGAAACTCTTCTGGGCATGCTTCATAGCCCTGGTCGCCACGTCGTTCGTCTTCGGCGTGCGTGCGAACACGATTGGTGAACTGCAAGGCAGCTTCAACCTCTCCGAGAATGAGAAGGGCGCGATCAATGGCGCAGGCATGTGGCCCTTTGCCTTGAGCATCATTTTCTTCAGCCTCGTGATCGACTGGATCGGCTACAAGACGGTGGCCCTGTTCGCGATTGGATGCCATGTGGTGTCGCTGGTGCTGACGCTGAAGGCGGATGGTTACGCCTCATTCTACTGGAGCACGCTGCTCGTGGCGGTGGCGAATGGCACGGTCGAGTCCTTCATCAATCCGGTGGTGGCCACCGTGTTCAACAAAGACAAGTCGAAGTGGCTGAACATCCTGCACGCCGGCTGGCCAGCAGGACTGGCGCTCGGGGCTTTGTTCTGTGCGTTGTTCCCTGAGACGAAGCTCTTCTTCGATGCGGTGTGGAAGTTCCGTTTTGCTCTCTGCTTCCTGCCCGTGCTGGCCTACGCCTTCCTGATCCTGCCCTGCAAATTCCCGGTCAATGAACGTGTGGCTGCGGGCGTGAGCTACCGTGACATGCTGAAGGAAGTCGGCGGTGTGGGCTTCTTCATCATCGGGTTCCTCATGTATTTCGCCATCATGCAACTGGCGGGCAAGGAAGCATCGCTGGGCTCGTCCCTGATCGCCGGTGCGGTGGTGGGCGTGGGTGCGCTGGCCTACACGAAGTCGCTGGGCAACTGGTTGTTCCTCCTGGTGCTCGTCGTCATCGGTCCGCTGGCCACCACAGAACTCGGCACCGACGGTTGGATGCCCGAGTTGCTCAAGCTGAATGCCCCTGCGAACTCGCCCAACTTTGCCGCCTGGGTCTTCGTGTATGTCTCCGTGATCATGACCGTGCTGCGTTTCTACGCGGGTCCCATTGTGCATCGTTTCTCGCCCATTGGACTGCTGGTGCTGGGCTCGGGCGTGGCCATTGTGGGGCTGCTGCTGCTATCGAAGAGTGTGGGCTATGCCATCGTCGCGGCGGCCACGGTTTATGCCTTCGGCAAGACCTTCCTGTGGAGCACTACGCTGGGCCTGACCGCCGAGCAGTTCCCCAAAGGTGGAGCGCTGACGCTCAATGGTGTGTCCGCCGTGGGGGTGCTCTTCCTCGGTGTGCTCGGCAGTCCGTTCATCGGTTATCAGCAGGATCAGGACCTGCATACTCGCCTGAGCAAGGATCACTCCGCCCTGCTGGCCAAGGTGGAAGGCGAGGCCAAGCCGAGCATCTTCGGCAGCACGCCCAGCCTCGACCAGGCGAAGATCAAAGCCCTGGATGCCGCTGGTGCTGAAGAGCTGAACAAGGTTCAGTCGGATAGCAAGCGAGGTGCCTTCAGCGGCATCGCCGTGCTGCCGTCCTTCATGCTGCTCTGCTACCTAGTGATGTGGTTCTACTTCCGTCAGAAGGGCGGCTACAAGCCGGTGGCCATCGGAGCGCATTGATGATTCGGCGATTCAGCGAGTGATCGGATGTCACGGAACTCGCTGGAGGAATGAATCGGCAGGCCGCTGCTCCCATTGAATGGCGGGCGGCGTAGTTGCATTCGTTGCAAGACTATCCAGACTGGCCACGGTTACACGTCTGGTTTTTCCCCTCTCTCACTCTCACTCGATTCCTTTCTGCATGTCCACCGTTGCCATCCGCGCCGCCCAGCTTCCCCCACCTATTCCTGTGACGGTTCGTCGTGTGCGACAGCCGAAGAAGAACCTTCCACAGACCAAGATCGAGCGCGACCATGTGCTCAACACGGTTCGCGACTACGTGCATGAGCAAAAGCTCGTGCCGCCCACGCCGCTGGACGAACTGCGCCAGCACGCGGAGAAGATCATTGCCGACAACAAGTTCAATCCCGTGTGGATCGACTATATCGGCGTGCTGCTGGCCAACGAGAGCTGGCGCGAAACGCTGGCCACGGTGCCGTATGAGAAGCGCCTGCTGCTGATGCCGAAGTGCCTGCGCGTGGAAAGCAAGTGCCCCGCGCCGTTCGATGAGTTCGGTCTGCTGTGCAAGCAATGCGGCCTGTGCACGATCCAGGACTTCCAGAACGAAGCGGAAAAACTCGGCTACGCGGTGCTGGTCGCTGAAGGCAGCGCCATCGTGATGAGCTTGATTCAGACCGGGCAAATCGAAGCCATCGTCGGCATCTCCTGCCTGCCAGTGCTCGAGCGCACCTTCCCGTATGTGGAAGCCGCTGCCATTCCGGCCGTGGCGATTCCATTGCTCCAGGACGACTGCATCGATACCACCGTCGATATCGACTGGGTGTGGGACTACATCCATCTCACCAGCGAGGACAAGACGCGCCGTCTCAACCTCAACGCGCTGCACGAAGAAGTGCGCGGCTGGTTCACGCGCGAGTCGATCGACGCACTCATGGGTCCCTCGACTGGCAAGAGCGAAGACATCGCCCGCGAATGGCTAGCGCGCGCTGGCAATCGCTGGCGTCCCTTCCTCACCGTGGCTGCGCATCAGGCGCTGCGCGATGATCCCGAGGGTCCGATCACGGATGCTTTGAAGAAGGCCGCGCTCGCGGTGGAGTGCTTCCACAAGGCTTCGCTGGTGCACGACGACATCGAGGACAACGACGCGCAACGCTACGGCGAAAGCACGCTACACGCTGAGCACGGCATCCCGGTCGCGCTCAACGTGGGCGACCTGCTTATCGGTGAAGGCTATCGCTTGCTCGCGGACTCGGACGTTGATCCGAAACTGCGCGCCGCCATGCTGAAAGTCGCCGCCGAAGGCCAGCGCGAACTCTGCCGTGGCCAAGGCGCGGAACTGCTCTGGAACAACCACCCCGTGGCGCTGAGCAGCAAGCAGGTGATCGAGATCTTCCGCAGCAAGACCGCACCGGCCTTCGAGGTCGCGCTCAAAGTCGGAGCCGCTTTTACCGGGAAGCTCGACGACGTGGCGACGGAGCTTCAGGCCTACAGCGAGGCGCTCGGCATCGCTTACCAGATTCGCGACGACCTGGACGATCTGGGCGACGACAGCGCGACGGACACCAACGTCACCATTCGTCCCAGTATCATCCTTGCGCTGCTGCGCGAACGTGGTGAAGGCGAAGTCGCGGACACGATGGAGAAGCTCTGGAACGGCACCTGCGAAGTGCAGCCCGACCGCGCCACGATCCGCAACTGGGCGCTCGACAGCGGCGCGCACGAGAAGGCGATGCTGCAACTCGAGAGCTACAAGGAAGCCGCGATCCGCAGCCTGCAATCCGTGGACAACGCGAACCTCAAAGGCCTGCTGCGCCGCGTGATTGGCAAGATTTTCAACGATCTCGAGATCAAAGGCTGGTGCCGCGAGTTCGAAGTGAGGAACGCGCCTGCGGAGGCAACCGAAGCTTTGGCTGCCTGATCACTTCGACTTGATCAACTGCTCAATCGACTTGCCTTGGGCCACGGTGCAAACGCCCTTGGCGTGGGCTCCGACGACCATGCCGGCAAGGCTGCCAGCCTGATCGAGCACGGCTCCGCCGATGAAGGTCGAGGTGGGAATGCCGTGGTCGAGCGTGATCTGGACATCCGAGGCATCCTTGGCTGACTTTGTGACGCGGGCGGCGAAAACGAGCTGGCTGATGTTATCGGGAGCGGTGGCCACGAGATAAACGCGGGTGCCGTTGGTGAGGGTATCACTGCGCAGGTG
>CAUJJC010000220.1 GCA_963204975.1 Verrucomicrobiota bacterium
GAGATTCCCATTATTGTCAAATGTATAGGTCACTTTGCAAGCTAGCACTTGGAAGTAGAATTTGGTGCCATTAGGGATGCCTGCGAGCGCTGTGTCGTAAGGTTGCCATTCAGCATAATCTACCCCCGCAACTATGTTCGAGATAACCACATATGACCCTGAGGGTCCTACGCGAAGACGTATCTGGTAGAGGTTTTCGTCCGACGAAGTGGGCGTCCATTGGATGAGGAAGTTGCTTTTCTTGCCGGTCGTTGCACCCGAGACCGATTGGCCAACCTTGACCACGGAGGGAGGCGAGAGTGCCCAACTGGCCGGTGCGAGCATGATCAACGCGGCTATTAAGAGGCCGAACCCTGCATGGGCATAGCCAGGGAAGCAGGATGGAAAGGGGCGTTTCATGGATGAAGGTGGGGGCAAATTTGCAGCAAGAGCAACTCGGAGCGTATCTAAGTTGTCGTTACATTGTCAATTCTGACGTGAAAACATTCAATATTCGACGAGACCCGAAAAGTTGTGGGAAGGTTCGATAAATCGGGCTTCTCTTACAGTCTTGTAATCTGGTCGAGCGGCGATCAAGCTGTCCCAGAATTGCCCCGGCTCTTCGTCTTCCTCATGAAATCATCGTTTGGTCTCCTTCTCCTCGGTGTCGTTTGTTTTTCGGCTGTCGCTCAGACGACGGGTCCTGGTGCTCGCACCTGGACCAGTTCGGATGGGAAGAAAATGGAGGCGACTTTTGTGGGGCGTGAAGGTGCCGGGGTGAAGGTGCGAATGGCCAATGGCGCGACTTTCACCATCCCGCTCGACCGCCTATCCGTCGAGGATCAGGCCTTCGTGCGGCAACAGCCTGCTGCCGATGCCACTGCCGCCAAGCCGGGCGAGCTTGCAGCGCTGAAAGAATGGCCGCGAGGCGTGTCCCTTGATGAGCCGCCGCAACCCACGGTGGTGACCGAGGATGCGGCCAAGAAGGAGTTCGTCTATCGCTCAGGGCACTACGAGTTCCGTTGCGATTCCAGGTTGGGGTCCAATGTGGTGAAGGAGTTCTCCCGCATTTTCGAGGCCACTCATTTGCTCAACTGGCAGTTGCCGCTCGATCTCAAGCCCAAGCCGGAAGAGGGCCAGGAGCTGTTCATGGCGCGGCTTTACACCAACAAGGAAGACTACTTCGCGAATGGTGGCATGACGGGATCGGCGGGCGTCTATCAGCGAGGGGAGAAGGCCTTGTCGGTGCCCCTGGCATCACTGGGGGTGAAGATGGTCGGCAGCCGCGTCTCACTGGAAAAGACCAGTGATGACGATAACGCCACCCTGATTCACGAGATCACGCACCAGATGATGAATCACTGGCTGCCCAAGCTCCGCACCTGGTATGTCGAGGGCAGCGCCGAGGCGATTGCCATGCTCGAATACCAGAGGGGAAGGTTCACCTTCATCGGTTTGAAGCAGCGTCTCTCGAATTACCTCCAGCGTCGTGGCAGCGATGGTAAGAACTTCACCATGCTCGATCCCGAAGAGCTGTTTTCGATTGATGGAAGGACATGGTCTGCCGCACTGGCAAGCATTCGAGGCCAGGCATCGCAGAACTATGCTTCGGCTGGTTTGATGGCCTATTTTTTCTACTACCTGGATGGCAAAGGCGATGCGGCCAACATCATCGCCTACCTCCGCGAGCTGGAGTCCGGTGATCGCAATGCCGAGCCTGAAGCCTTCAAGAAGCACCTCATCCGCGAGCGGTCGATGGATGATTTTCGAGAAGAGGTGAAGAAGGCTTTTCGCAAAGAAGGGCTGAACATCACCTTCGCTCCCGTCGGTAAAAATATGGCTGTATCTGCACCTTAGCAGAACAGTCTTGTGATGGGTTAATGGCCGATGGGCTTGATGGGGAATAGCGGCGCATTGCGCTGAGGTTGCCTTGCTGTGTGCAGGAACTGGCATTCGGGGATGCGCTGCCATCCCGCGATCTGAAAGGGACCGTAATCCCTTTTAGAACGCTATGAAAACCAACCACTACACCTCCTCACGTTGTCCACGACTGCTCTGTTTTACAAAGCATCTGTCGCGACTCGTCACCACGATCCTGCCGGTCTTGCTAGGCTGGTTTAGCCTCAGCGCTGCCCATGCAGCCAGTCCTCCTGGGACTTGGTATAAGATCAGAACCAACGGGGTGCCGCAGTCTCCGATTAACCTGACGCGAGGCGCTTCAGGGGATCTCTGGATGGCTTCCAGTTCAAACAACGAACTGGGCGCATGGCGCTGGCCGGATGGTGGCCAGTTGCTCCATATCACTGGCGATCTGCGCGAGAATGATCTGGGACGTTCGGCGAACATGACGGAGAAGACGCAGCTCGCGGGCAAGGATGTGAACTTCGCCGCCGATGACGCGGCGGGAAATACTTGGTATGCCACGGAGAATGGAGGTGTGCTGGTGCAGAAAGCGGACAACTCCTGGGTGGAGTTCAGCACCTCACAACCCACCGAGCGGAAGCTCGCTAGCAATCAGATGCGACGCATTCGCTTTGGCCCAGGAGGCATCACGATGCTGATGGGGCCTACGGGCGGCTATGTGGTCAACTCCACCTTCCAGATCACTCAGCAGCGCACCGGGATCATCTACAACAATGACTTCGTGAATGACATGATGGTGGACAACGCCGGACGCTATTGGGTGGCGACGAATCGTGGCGTCTATCGAGGAACGGACATCGGTTACTCGGCGGCTCATGTGTCCACGATCTACACGACGGATGCGAATGACCCTCCATTTGAAACTCCCATCGCGAGGATGGAGCAGGATGCGGGCGGGCACATTTGGTTCCTGGCCAATAGCTACGGTGACAGCGGTATCTACTGCCTCACGGCCAGCGATGTCTGGGAGCGATACACCAGTGCTTCTGCGCCAGCGCTAGGCACTTCGACTGCCTACGATCTGGTAGCTATGCCCAACGGCGATGTTTGGTTTGGACTCAATTACACCAATGGTGTGGGACGCTTTCGCCGTGGTTCAGGATGGTCGCGCATCACTCTAACCACCCTCGGCATTGATGGTTACGGGGCCGAATCCATCACTGCCATTGGAGGCAATCTTTGGTTTAGCTCGGGCTACAATCCTGCCATCACCGGCAATGGCACAGGCGTGCATAAGCTAATGCTGAATGCCTCGGGTGATTATGTCAGCCACCAGTCCTACACCTACCGCAACACCAGCACCACGGTGCCCTCCAATCGCTGTCGTGCTGTGGCTGGGGACAAGAGCGGCAATGTGTGGTTCGGCGACTACGACGACAGCGTGATCTCGCGCAGAAAGCCTAACGGCACCTGGGAGACCTTCACCAGTGCGACGGTGCCTTTCACGATGAACTTCGGCATTGTCGCCATCGCGGTGGACTCGGCGAACATCGTGTATTTCTACACGCACAACGCGCCTCCTTTCGCTTACAACGCGACCACCGACACCTGGGTGACGCTGCCGACGGCGAGCACGGGCAGCTTTGGCTACCCCTACGGCATCCACATTGATGGCAGCGACGGCAAGTGGTTCCACAACTCAGACGGTGTGATGCATCTCAATGCCACGAACACGACCTGGACCTACTACTCCACCACCGGTCCTGGCACAGGGCTGCCTAGCCAGTATGTGGACTACGGGGTGCGCGTGGATCGGTATGGCAATACCTGGTTCGGCACGCGTGGCGGACTGGCGATGTATTCGCCATCGGGAACGTGGACCAACTTCACTCCAGGCACATCAGGCTACGGCTATCCGAGCGATGGCACGCCCTACAAAGCGATCCTCGACGACAATGGCGAAGTCTGGAGCCAGGGCGGGCTCAAGTATAATTATGCGACAGTCTTCTGGTCCACACCTGCTGACAACAGCGCCTGGGCGAATCGCAATCTGCCCTTCACCAATGGCAAAGTTTTCCTCGGAACTGACACCTCGAAAGCGAAGGGCGTGATCGTCAACATGACAGGCAGCTCTGTCACCGCGCTGGATGAAGACCTCATGACGCTCGGCACCAATGGCACCGTCTATCAAGGGCGCTGGGCCTTCACCTCAGACTGGGGAGTGCTGGCCTACGATCAGCCAGCGGATGCGCTCACGATTGCTCCGCTTACGCGTAATCATGCGGCGGCGGCCTCGCAGAATCACACGATTGATGTCACCGCGTCGCGCGCCTGGACGGCTGTGGCTTCAGACCCGTGGATTGGCATTTCATCGGGCACCAGCGGCGGCGGTGATGGCGTGATCAAGTATGCGCTGGGAGCGAATGCGAATGCCACTGCGGCATCACGCTCAGGCACGATTACGGTCACGAGTTTGGGCGGGCTGGTGCAAACCTTTACGATCAATCAAGCGGGCGTCCTGCTCGCTCCGACGGGTGAGTTGCTTGCCAATCCAGAGTTCAATGTGGCAGCGGGCGATCAGTGGCAGATCGCGGCCGCAGCCAACCGTGCGACGATGTTCGCCATCAATGGCGAGGCGAATATGCACCTCACTTCCTTCACCGGAAAGCTGCTGTGGCAGAATCTCAACCTGAGCAACGTGGCAGGCATGGCCTTCCGCGTGGGTGCTACGCTGCACAGTGGAGCCTTCCCTGCGGGCAAGTCGGTGGCGGTTTACCTCGACTACCTTGATGCCACGGGCACGCCGAAGCGCTTGCTCGTGCTGGAGCCGGAGAACCGCGACATCCATTTCGCGGGCTCGTATTTTGAGAACCAAGTGACCTTGCCCTTGGATGCTCAGACGCTGACAGGATTCAGCGTGGATCGTCTGGGTGCAGGTGAATTCACAGCGGAGAGCTTCACGCTTACGTCACTTGGATACGCGATCCCGATTGTGTCGCTGGCGCAACTTCAGGGCATCGGTGTGAGCCCGGAGCTTCCTATGACGGGGAATTACCTGCTGATGAACGACATTGATGCGTCGCCGACGCAGTTCGAGAACGGAGGCCAGGGCTTCGCGCCGATCGGAGGCCTGACCAATACTGCGATGCCATTCACGGGCAGCTTTGATGGCCTGGATCACCTCATCACCGGACTGCATATCAACCGTGCCACCCTTGATGCTATCGGGCTCTTCCGCGTGATTGCGGGTCGGGCCGTGATCCAGCGTCTGGGGCTCAAAGGTGGTAGTATCTCCGGGCAGTCCAGTGTGGGGGCCATCGTGGGCATGAGTGACAACAGCACCGTGCTTCGCTGCTCGTCCTCGACGTATGTCTCAGGTCTTGGCAACGTGGGTGGTGTGGTGGGCGACAACCATTCGGGCACGGTCCAGGAATGCCTCGGGGCCGGACAAGTCATGGGCTTGCTGCCCACATCGCCGGGCACGGGATCGTGTGGCGGCGTTGTGGGGTTGAACATGGGCATGGTGCGCGATTGCTACGGCACGGGTGCCGTTCACGCGATCAGCCATTACAGCGCCGGAGGCCTAGCAGGCACGAATCTAGGACAGGGCCAGATCTTGCGCACTCATGCATCGGGGGCCGTCACGGGCAATGCGACGGCCAACCTCGGTGGTCTCGTCGGTGACGCCACGGATGTTGATTTCGTGCAGGCCAGTTTCTGGGATACGGAAACCTCGGACCAGGCAGCCTCGGATGGTGGCACGGGACGGACGACGGTGCTCATGAAGCAGCAGAGCACGTTCACGCCTACCGCAGGCTGGGACTTCGCCAATGTCTGGGCCATCAATGAAGGCGTCAGTTATCCATACCTTCGCGCGTTGGTGAATCAGATTACGCCACCGCTTTCGATCACGCAGGAGCCAGTGGATCACTCTGCTCCCTTGACTGGCAGCGTTCAGTTCACCGTGCAGATCGCGGGTGGTCTGGCTCCGATCACTTATCGCTGGCAGCGCAATCAGACGGACCTCACCGAAGGTGGCAAATACACCGGCACGAACACGGCCACGCTGACGGTGGGCAGTCTGGCTCTGACCGACAACGGCAGCCATTATCGCGTCATCATCACGGACGCGGCTTCCAACGTCGTCACCTCCGAGGAGGCGACTCTGACCGTCATCCCAGCGCCGACCGCAACAACCAGCGCACCAACGGCCAACTTCGCCACTCGTGCGACGCTGGCGGGCTCGGTGAACGGCTTCGGCTTGTCCACCGTGGTGGATTTCCTCTGGGGCACATCGTCCACCGCATTGAACCAGACCGCAGCCGCGTTCCCATCCCCGATTACTGCGGCGGGCGTCACTGGCATCACAGCCGAGATCACGGGCTTGACCGGTGCCACCACTTACTACTACCGAGTCCGCGCGGTGAGTGATGCGGGCACGACTTTGGGTTCGATCTTGAACTTCAAGACGCCGACGCCAGTGCCACCCATTGTCACCACATCCGCAGCCACTAACGTCACTCATGATGGTGCCTTCCTTCGTGGCACCGTCAATGCACGCAACGCCGAGACCATGGTCAGCTTTGAATACGGCCTGACTATGGCCTACGGCAACACGAGCCCTGGAGAGCCGCACTTCGTCTTCGGTAGCACGGTGCAGAATGTGTTCACGGTCGTGACCGGACTTCTGCCTCACACCAAATACAATTATCGCGTCAAAGGTGAGAGCGACCGAGGCACAGCCAATGGGTTGAACATGACGTTCACCACGCTGGATCGTGCGCCTGTGGCCGTGGCGGATAGTTTTGTCGCGTTGCCCTTGTCGCCCGTGGTGCTGGACGTTCTGGGCAATGATACCGATCCCGATGGCGACGCGCTCACCATCGCAAGTTTCACACAGCCTGTGGTGACTGCTGGGACGGTCTCGAAGGTCGGTTCGACCTTGCTCTTCAGCCCCAAGTCCACCTTCTCCGGCGGCTCTTTCACTTACACCATCAGTGATGGGTTTGGCAAAACGCACACGGCCACGGTGACGCTCACACTGGGCACTGCCGCGCCGCTCAATCCAGAGAGCTACAACATTGCCTCGAACGGTGGCACCTATCCTGTTGGCATCACGACCACGGCCACCTGGGGCGTGAGCGAGAGCCTCACCTGGGCATCGGGCTCGCCTTCGAGTGGCACGGGCAATGGCACCGTGACTATCGTCGTGCAGCCCAATACCAGCAAGACTCCTCGCTCGGGCACGGTGTTCATCGGTGGCAGATCTCACCTGATCAACCAAGCCGGGGTTCAGTCTCCACAGATCACCGTGCCAGCCATCATTCCTACTGGCATCGTCAGTGGCACCTACACGCTGCCGATTCCCACGGTGAATGGTCCTGTCACGTATGTGGTCACCGGCTTGCCGAGAGGACTGGCCATCAATCAGGCGACCGGGATCATTGGCGGAAAGCCGCAGGTCTATGGCGACTTCACCATCACGGTGAAAGCGACGAATGCCGCAGGATCAACGCCGGTGATCAGCTTCCCCATGCATGTGCTGGCCACTCCGGCCTCTGCTCGCGGCACCTTCACGGGACTCATTCAGCGTGATGCTACCTTCAATGAAGGCTTTGGTGGATTGCTCACCTTCAAGTCGTCGAGCCTCGGTAGCTTGACCGGCACGGTCAAGCTGGGCGGCACCTCCTTGAACATTCCGATCACCGGTCAGCTCGAAGTGCCGGTGAATGGTGGCAGCCCCACGGCGCACGTCGTGATACCACGCACGGGCAAACCTGCCCTGGTGCTCGATCTCACGCTCAACTCCGGCAGCACCGGGCACTTCCTGGCGAGCCTGACGGTGGATCAACCGGGAGGTGCCAGCATCAACTTCGATGGGTATCGCCATCCATGGACCGCCGATGCGACAGCGGGCAAGTATGCTGGACGCTACACGGCGGCTTACGATCAGCCAGACAACGCCGCGCTCCTGCCTCAAGGCAGTGGTTTCTCCGCCCTCACCTGCGATGTGAATGGCGTGGTCAACTGGGCTGGCAAGCTCGCTGATGGCACACCCTTCACCGGATCGAGCACCCTCTGGTCCACGGCGCAGATGCCGGTCTTCCAGATGTTGTATCTGGGCAAGGGCTCCATCATTGGCGCACCGCAGATCACACTCCCGGTTGCTGCCAATGGACTGCGCACGCTGAGTGGAGTGCTCTCGTGGTCGAAGAAGCCGCAGACGACCAGGGCGTATGCGCTGGGCTTTGACCCGACCAACCTCACCGTCGCTGGAGGCGATTACTTCGCGCCTGAAGATGGAGAGATCATCGTGGGGCTGCCGGATGTGCCGCTCGGGCAAAACAATGCCGCGATCACGTTCGATGAGGGTGGCATCAACAGTGTTGCCCAGTTCGTTGATCTGGATCAGCCGGTCCGCTTCACGTCGGCGGGACTTGCCACGCTCTCGACGAGCACCACGACCAATCCCGGCAAGGTGAAGATTACTACGCTGAGCAAGACCACGGGAGTCTTCACGGGCTCCATGACGCTGCTTGATCCAGGTCCTGTCTCCCGCACCGTCCCTATCGAAGGCGTGATGCTCTTCGGCACGCAATCGGGCAAAGGATTCCTCCTGCTGCCGCAGATGCCGGTGCCGCCATCACTCAATTCGACCACCACCCCGCAGCAGTCAGGCCGTGTGATCATTACACCAGTTGGAGGCTAGAGGTGTCCATCCGTGGCGGCCTGCATTGCTAGACAATCTTCGGATTCGCCAGTCGATGCTTGTGATGCAGCCGCCACGTCAGGATGAGCCAAGTTCCAATCACCAAATTGATCCAAGCCCAGAAGGGCCTGTTCCCGAATGCGGTGCTGGGGTGTGCTGGCCGGGAAAGATCGACCACCCACTTGAAAGGAACTCCCGTGGCCAGCCAGTAGAGCGCAATGCCCGTGACGAGCGCCAGCCAGCGGGCCGACCACACGTCTGCGCGTTCTCCCAGCAAGGCAAACCGGGTGCCCATGACGAGGATCATGCCCAAAGCGAAGCCAGAGGTGGGGTAAACCAGAGCCAGCACCGCAGCGAGAGTGATGCTGGTGAACTCGACGAGAAACTTCGTGTGCGTGGCCATGGGGTGATCCTGGCAAATTCACACGCTGCCTGTCAATACCGCCGCAAGACCGTGTCGGCAGGCGGACGGGAATCATCCGGCGTGGGGTAGTCGAGCGTGTAATGCAGGCCCCGGCTTTCGTGACGACGGATGGCGCACTCGACCACGAGGGAGGCGGTCTCGACGAGGTTGCGGAGTTCCAGCACCTCGCTGCTCACTTTGAAGTTCCAGTAAAACTCCTGCACCTCGCGCTTCAGATTGCGCAGACGGGCGGCGGCGCGTTGCAGGCGCTTGCTGGTGCGGACGATGGAAACGTAGTCCCACATCAAGCGGCGGATCTCGTCCCAGTTGTGGTAGATCACGACGAGTTCGTCCACGTCCACCGCGTTGCCGCTGCGCCAGGCAGGAATGTCGTAGCTCTGCGCTTGCTCCTTGCCCGTGGGTAGTTTTTTGAGCAGGTGCTTCACGGCTCGCTGGCTGACCACAAGGCATTCGAGGAGGGAGTTGCTCGCCAGTCGATTGGCTCCATGGAGCCCCGTGCAACCGACTTCGCCCACGGCGCAGAGTCCTCGCAAGGTGGTGGCTCCGTTCACATCGGTGAGCACGCCGCCACATTGATAGTGCGCGGCGGGCACCACGGGAATGGGTTCCTTGGCAATGTCGATCCCCACGGCGAGACAGGCCTCATAGATGTTGGGGAAGTGCTCCTTGATGAAGGTCTCGCCCTTGTGCCGGGCATCGAGATAGACGCACGGACCGCCGGTGCGCTTGATCTCGCTGTCGATGGCGCGGGCGACGATGTCACGCGGAGCGAGCGAGCCGCGCGGATCATACTTTTGCATGAACTCCTTGCCGTCCTTGCCAGTGAGCACCGCACCTTCGCCACGCAGCGCTTCCGTGATCAGGAACGAACGCTTCTGTGGATGGTAGAGGCAGGTGGGATGGAATTGGATGAACTCCATGTTGGCCACCGCCACGCCTGCGCGCCAGGCCATCGCCACGCCGTCGCCCGTGGCCACGCTGGGATTGGTCGTGTAAAGATAAACACGTCCGCAGCCGCCAGTGGCCAGGATCACGCGATCACTGCGGAAGGTCTCCACGTCGCCTGTCGATTCATCCAGCACGTAGAGCCCGAGGCAGCGATCCTCGGAGACAAAGCCGAGTTTGGCCGTGGTGATGAGGTCGATGGCAAAGTGGTTTTCCAGCACTTCGATGTTCGGGTGGGTGCGGACGGCAACGAGGAGCTTGTCCGTCAGTTCCTTGCCCGTGGCATCGCGGGCATGGAGCACGCGACGCTGCGTGTGGCCGCCCTCGCGTGTGAGGTCAAACTCCAGATGGCCATTGGTCGCCTCGCGCTGATCGAAATGCACGCCCCACTCGATCACCTCGGCAATGCGCTCGGGGCCTTCGGTGACGATGGTGCGCACAGCGTCTTCTTTACAAAGTCCTGCACCGGCGATGAGCGTGTCGCTCACATGCTGCTCGATGCTGTCGCCTTCACTCTGCACGCAGGCGATGCCGCCCTGAGCCCAGGACGAATTCGACTCCGGTGCTGTCTTTTTCGTCAGCACACACACACGACCATGCTCTGCGGCGTGCAGGGCTGCGCTCAAGCCGCCTGCGCCGCTGCCTACGATGATGAAGTCGAACTGGCGCATGGGAATTGAATCTAACCCGCGCGCTTCAGCTTCTTTTCAGCGGGGGCTTTTGCCACGCGTTCGGTCAGCAGTTCAGGCTCGATGCCGAGCAGCTTGGCGGCGCGGTTCACATCGTTGTCGAACTGGCGCATGACCATCTTGCACAGCTCCTTTTGCACCCAGGGAATCAACTCGATGTCAGGCGATTCCTTGGCCGCGTGAATCAGGGAGTTCAGCGCGTCGTTCATGCGATTGACGTTGCTCACGGGGCCGCCGAACCGGCTGCCGCTGCTGCCGAGGGGGATGTCTGAAGGCAGGAGCACGTCCGAGTTCGACAGCGCGCAGGCGCGTTGGATCGTGTTCTCGAGTTCGCGCACATTGCCGGGCCAGTCGTAGGCCTCCAGCATGGAGAGGGCATCTTCGCTGAAGCGCATCTGCGGGCCACGCTTGCGCGAGGCCATGCGCTGAAGGAAAAACTCCGCCAGCAAACGCACGTCTTCACGGCGTTCGCGAAGTGGCGGAATGTGAATGCGCACTACGTTGAGGCGGTAGAAAAGGTCTTCGCGGAAGTTGCCGGCCTCGACCTCCTTCTCGAGGTTCTTGTTGGTCGCCGCCAGCACGCGGACATCGGTTTTCACCGTCTGGTTGCTGCCCACGCGGCAGAACTCACCTTCCTGGAGCACGCGCAGGAGCTTGCTTTGCACCGTCAGCGGCATGTCGCCGATTTCATCTAGGAACAAGGTGCCGCCATCGCACTGCTCGAAGCGCCCGATGCGGTTCGCCACGGCACCGGTGAAGCTGCCTTTCTCGTGACCGAACAACTCGCTCTCCAGCAAATTGTCGGGAATCGCCGTGACGTTGATCGCCACGAATTCTTTCTGCGTGCGCGGGCTGAACTTATGCACCGCCTTGGCCACCAGTTCCTTGCCGCAGCCGCTTTCGCCCGTGACCATGACGGGTGCATCGGAGCGGGAGACGCGGCCAATCATCTTGAACACTTCCTGCATCGGCGCGGACCGTCCGATGATCGTCTCCTGGATGGACTCCGCAGGCACCTCGGAGGCCGAGGCAAGGGTGACCCGCCGGGCTTCGACGGCGCGTAGGGCGCTTTCGACCACCACACGCAGTTCATAGGTGAGGCGTTCCTTCGGCAGCACATCGTATGCACCCAGGCGCATGGCCTCGATCACATGGCTGGTGCTGGCGATTGCGCTGGTGAGGATCACCATGGCGTTGGGGTTCAGGGCGCGCAGGCGCTTGAGCAGCTCGATGCCGTTGGTGCCATGCAGGCGGACTTCCGCCAGAACTAGGTTGGCCCGGTTCTTCTGGTAGGCGGCCACGGCTTCCTCAGCGCGTTGGAATGCCTCAATGATGACGCCCTCGGCTTTCAAGTGGCCAGCAGCCCACGCCAGGAAATCGGTGTCGTGATCGACGAGGTAAATGCGGATGGCTTCTTCAGCCTTGGTGGGAGCGGACATGGGCCGCGCATTATCGGGGAAAATACGGTCCGCGCAACTCCGACGCCACGAAGCAAGGATAGTGCCAGGAAGGGTGCGGAGGCTTCATACGATGGCGGCATCAGGGCTTGCGCTGCCCAAAAGGTCCGCGTAGCGCGCATGAGCCCTTCTTTTCAGACGCGAATGGAAACGAATGAAGACGAATGGCCACAAATGAGTGCCCCATTCGTGGCCATTCGCTTGAGAAACCATCAACGTCTCTCCCAATTCATGCCTTTGCCCTACAGCAGCCTGGAATCAGGAGTCGGAGACTGGGCTGCCTGGAACGCCGTCAGATGGTCCTGTAGCTCGCGGCTGGAGTGGCGGCGCTTTACTTCGGTGATCGCTGCGGTGGCGAGCTGATCACAGAGTTCGTTATCAGGATTGCCCGCGTGGCCTTTCACCCAGCGCCAGTGGATCTTGTGCTTGGCAGCCTGGGCATCGAGCGCGCGCCACAGGTCCTCGTTCTTCACCGGTTGCTTGTCCGCCGTTCGCCAGCCTCGTGCTTTCCAGCCCTTGATCCACTCGCTGATGCCCTTCTTTACATACTGCGAGTCCGTGTGGAACTCGATCTCGCACGGCTCCTTCAGCACGCGGAGGGCTTCGATGGCACCCTGAAGCTCCATGCGATTGTTCGTGGTCGCTGGAGCCCCGCCATTGATCTCCTTCACATGCGCTCCGAACCTCAGCACCGCCCCCCAGCCGCCAGGGCCGGGGTTGTTCTCGCAGCCGCCGTCGGAGTGGATCGTGACTTTCTTCATCAGGAGCAGCGACTACTTGCGGAGCACATCCAGGAACTCTCCCTGGTCGCTGAAACGCGTGAAGAGGTCCTTGCCGTCGGTTATGGATCGCAGTGGCACACGGTCGCCACGAATGGTTTCCAGTTGTTCGGCCATCACACTGCCGTCGTTACGCCCAACGATGATCTTGCCTGACTTCCAGGCGCGGCCCGCTTTCGTTTGCCCAGCCATGTTGCAATCCCACATCGGGGGCCAGCTTGCCTCGACAGGGTTCTCGAAAACCAGAGGAGCGTTCCCATCGGAGGAATCGCTGAGTCCCTTGGTCATCGCCCAGTGATTCTCGCCTGCTTCGAGGGCTTGTCGGAAATCAGGAGGTGAACCGATGATGTTGTCTGGCATGTAGGGGCTGTGGTCGGCGGTGAAGGGACGCTCGTCCTCTAGCCATCCAGCGACAAAGAGAAGCCTGAACGCATCATTCGAAGTCTGTGGGCTGGCGTTCTTGTCAGCGTCAGGATATTGGCCGCTGTTGTCGCTAGCGTAGGACTTCAGACAGATCACGATCTGCCGCGCACTCGATGCCGCCTGCATGATCTTCGCCTTCTCCTGCACCTGATTGAACGCCGGGACTGCGAGGCCTGCCATCATGGCCGTGCCGAAGATGCCCAGCGTGCAGCCGCAGCACAGGCCAGCAATCGCCAGCCCCTTGCCGCCGAGCGCGCCCTGGGACTTGCCGATCCGATTCAGCGCCATGATGCCCATGATGATCGCGGGGATGCCGGTGATGCAGGAGCAGAACACCGTCGCAATGCCGCAGACCAGGCTCCAGATGGCGAGCTTGGACGTCTGGGGCTCCATCGCGGGCATGGCGGAAACGGGAACCTGCGGGGCGCTCGGTTGCTGCGGCAGCGTAGGAATCGCAGGCGGTATCGGCGGGGCCGATACGGGGGCGGAGGCCTTGGCTTCGAGCACCTCCGACAAGGACTTCCAATCCTCCATGCCCTCGCACCATGCCATGTCCGTGGGGCGGAGTTTGCCATTGGCCAGATCAGCTTTCAGTTGATCGAGCGAGAATGTGCCGAGTTGGGTGCCGTCGCGGCCGATGTGGTAGTTCATGGTGAAGAGATGAAGGGGGCTTGGATAAGGAAGCAGGGTAGGGGATCAAAGACCGCCCCGGATTGTCAGTGAGGCGACGCCAGTTTGGGTCAGTCGCAGCCTGTGGTTCAAGCACAAAACCGCTACACGGCCCCGAACCTGCGGTGCCGCTTGCCGTAGGCCTGCACCGCCTCGCGCAGCTCATCCTTGCGGAAGTCCGGCCAGAGCTTCTCGGTGATGTAGAACTCGGTGTAGCTCAGTTGCCAGAGGAGGAAGTTGGAAAGCCGCATCTCGCCGCTGGTCCGGATTAGCAGATCCGGGTCCGGGTAGTAGCGGGTATAGAGGTGCTTGCCGAACATCTCCGTGTTGATCATCGCGCTGTCGATGTGGCCCTTGCCCACGGCTTCCACGATGCTCTTCACGCCGTCGATGATTTCCTCCCGTCCGCCGTAGCTGAGCGCCAAGATGAGGGTGAGGGCCGTGTTGTTCGCCGTCGTCTCAATGGCCTGATGCAGGGCCTTCTGGCAGCTCTCGGGCAGATCGTGCAGCCGTCCGATGGCCTGGAGCTTGATGTTGTTCTTCATCATCACCTTCGTCTCTTGCTTCAGGTAGATCTCCAGCAGCTTCATGAGCGCGTCCACTTCACGCTTCGGGCGCTTCCAGTTCTCCGAGGAGAAGGCATACAAGGTGAGATACTCCACGCCCAGTTCGCGACATCCTTCAGTCATCGCCCGCACCGATTCCGCACCGCGTCGATGCCCTTCTGTGCGTGGCAGTCCACGCTCCTTCGCCCAGCGTCCATTGCCATCCATGATGATGGCAATGTGTCGAGGAATCGCACCGAGATCGTCTTTCTTCATCGCCGCAGAGCTACGAAGCAAAGCCCCGAGTGTAAAGGCCAGGATGGTGAAGGCCGTGTGAAAACTCAGCGCGCAGGAGCGGACGAATCCCCGCCCGCACCTCGTCCCTCACGTCCCGCAGAACGTCCGATAGCTGCACCCACCAGGGGCGGGAGGCTGGGCATAGTCGAGGTGGGCGGGCGAGTCGTCGAAGGGACGGGCCAGCACTTCCAGAAGCCGGTGCAGGGGCGCGAGGTCGGCGCGTTCGGAGGCCGCCTGGAGAGCCGCTTCCACCTGGTGATTGCGCGGGATCACAGCGGGGTTGCTGCGGCGCATCAGGGCTGCGGACTCCGCGAGCGTCTGGGGCTGCCGGCCTCGCCGCGCGGTCCATTGTTGCTGCCATGGCTGGAGTTCGGGATCGGCGGGCAGCGCCTCCGTCGAGAGCCGACGGAAGGTGAGCGTGTAATCGGCGGACGTGGCGCGCATCCATTCGAGCAGCCCCTGCATCAAGTCCGTGTCCTCGGGCTCCGCGTTGAACAGTCCCAGCTTGGACCGCATCCCCGCGAGCCAGTGCTCCTGGAACTGGGGCTGGAACGCGCGGACCGCTTCATTTGCGACCTCGATGGAGCGCTCCTCATCCGCATCGAGCAGCGGCAGCAAGGCCTCCGCGAAGCGAGCCAGATTCCATTGAGCAATGTGTGCCTGCTGGCCGTAGGCGTAGCGTCCGTGCTGGTCGATGGAGCTGAACACCGTCTCGGGATCATAGGCATCCATGAAGGCGCAGGGGCCATAGTCGATCGTCTCGCCAGAGAGCGCCATGTTATCCGTGTTCATCACACCGTGAATGAACCCCACATGCATCCATTGGGCGATCAGCGACGCCTGCCGCTCCACCACAGCCTCCAGCAGCGCCAGCGCCGGGTTGTCCGCAGAGGCCCGTTCGGCGAAGTGGCGGCCCAGCGTGTAATCGGTCAGCGCCCGCAGCAGTTCCACCTCGCCCCGCGCTGCGGCCCACTCGAAGGTCCCCACGCGGATGTGGCTGGCCGCGATGCGCGTCAGCACCGCCCCCGGCAGCGGCTCCTGTCGATACACCGTCTCGCCCGTCGCCACCACGGCCAGGCTCCGCGTTGTCGGAATGCCCAGCGCATGCATCGCCTCGCTGATGATGTATTCGCGGAGCATCGGACCCAGCGCCGCACGCCCATCGCCACGCCGCGAGAACGGCGTCAGCCCAGGGCCTTTGAGCTGCACGTCAAAACGCAGACCCTGGGGCGTGATCTGTTCGCCGAGCAGGATCGCCCGCCCATCACCCAGCATCGTGAAGTGCGCGTATTGATGCCCGGCGTAAGCCTGCGCGAGGGGCTCTGCGTTCGTGGGCAGGGCATTGCCCGAGAACAAATCCGCCCGATCCGCCAGGGCAGCATCCAGTCCGAGGTGCGACGCCAGCGGACCATTGAAAATCACCATCCGAGGCTCGCGCACCGGCGTGGGAGCCACCTGGCGGAAAAACGGCGCAGGCAGTCGGGCATAGGAGTGATCGAATCGCCAGCCCAGCGAATCGGAGGTGAGAGAAGGGGCGGTCATGGAGAGAACTACGCCGCCGCGTGTGCCTGGAGCGACTCCAGAGAGACAAACTCCAGCGCACTGATGTGCGTGGCCTCCAGCACCACCATCGGCGCATGGCCCGCCGCCAGCGCCTCCGCCCAGCGCGTCACGCACAGGCACCAGTGGTCCCCCGGCTTCAGCCCTGGGAAGTCATACTCCGGCACCGGCGTGCTCAGGTCATTGCCCTGCTGGCGGCTGAACTGGAGAAACTCCGCCGTCATCACCGCGCACACCGTGTGCAGCCCCCGATCCTCCGGCCCCGTGCGGCAGAAGCCATCGCGGTAGAAACCCGTGGTCGGAGCGAAGCAGCAGATTTGGAGAGGACCGTTGAGAACGTTGGTGCGCATCCCGCCACTATGACCACAGCCCTGGCCGGGGAAAGTCGAAGACGCAGTTTCGATCTCGATGCCGAAGCGGGATGCCGGCGGCTTCCCTCCGGCACCACCTGCCAAGCACCTGCCGGGGCCTCCGCCCCCTTCCGTCCCCATGACCACCCCCATTAACGGCAGCCTGCGCACCTTCACCCACAGGGACGCCATCGCGCCCATCGCCTGAGTCATCCGAACACTATCGCAGGGTCAGGGGCCAAGGTTCCACCCCTGACCCATCGCGCTCCGGTGGGTCACATGTAGCGCGCCGATAGGTGACATATAGCGTGCCGGTGGGTGACCCACTGGCGCTCCTCCCCTGACCTCAAGCCGAAGGCTTGCGGAAAGGCGTGCGGACGTCCCCCCAGCGCATCGCTTCGGCTTGCGGAAAGGCGTGCGGACGCACCCCAACGCATCGCTTTGGCTTCCAGAAGGATTTGGGCCGTCCTCAGCGATACCGGGCGAGGCCGTGGAGATACTCGCGGGCGAGATCCGTTTGCGGGGCGGTGAAGAAGTCGGCGGCCGGGCTGCTCTCGCGGACTTGCCCCTGCGCGAGGAAAATCACCCAGTCGGCCACATCGCGTGCGAAGGACACTTCATGAGTGGCGAGCACGATCTGCTGGCCGTTGTGGGCCAGTTCTCGGATGACGTCGAGCACCTCACCGGTCATGACGGGGTCGAGCGCGGAGGTGGGTTCATCGAGCAGCAGGAGGCTCGGGGTGGGGGCCAGGGCGCGGGCGATGGCGGCGCGCTGCTGCTGGCCGCCGGAGAGTTCGGCGGGGCGCTTGGTCTCGTGTCCGATCAGGCCGAGGCGGTCCAGCATCTCGCGGGCACGGGCCTCGGCCTTCGCGGGCTCCATGCCATGCACCACGCGCAGCGGCAGGGCCACATTCTCGAGCGCGGTGAGGTGGGGAAACAAGTTGTAGCCCTGGAAGACGAAGCCGTTGGTGCGTCGCTCGGCGAGTGCTCCGGCCTCATCGTGGGGCAATTCCTTGGCATCCATGAGCACACGGCCGGACTCGGGGACGAGCAGGCAGCCGAGCACGCGCAGGAGGGTGGACTTGCCACCGCCCGAGGGGCCGAGGAGGGCGACGACGCGGGCCTGGCTCTGCGTTTCAAAGGTGACGCCACCCAGGGCACGATGGGTGCCGAAGGTCTTCACCACGCCGCGGGCTTCAAGTTTCATAGGCGAACCTCCTTTCGAGCCGCCGTGCCATCCAGGTGAGAGGCAACGTGACGGCGAGATACGCGAGCGCGAGCGGGATGAAGCCCTCCAGCGAGGAGTAGCTGCGGGCGTTGATCAGCTTGGTGATCTGGGTGATTTCGTCCACGCCGAGGACGGAGAGCAGGGAGGAGCTTTTCACCAGGGAGACGAGTTCGCCCGCCATGCCGGGCAAGGCACGGCGCACGGATTGAGGGATGAGCACGTAGCGATAGAGCTGCCACACATCGAAGCCCACCGCACGGGCGGCCTCCCGCTGGCTGCGTCCGATCGAGTCCAGCGCGCCGCGAAAAATCTCGGCGAGGTAGGCAGCCTCAAACGCCGCCAGCAGCACGGTCCCCGCAGGCATGGCATCACCCAGGCGCAGGGGCGAGACCAGCCCGTAATACCCGAGGAGCAATACCACGAGCAATGGGGTGCCCCGCATCAGGGTGATATACCCACCGCAGAAGAGCCGGACGATCTCCCACGGTGCCCGCGTGCCCATCATGAGGGCGAGCCCGCCGAGGACGCTGAGCACCATGGCGACAATGGAGATGCCTACCATGAGCAGCCAGCCCTTGAAAAAGAGCATCCGGTAATCCCAGAACGATCCCCAGTGCCATCGGTAGGTATCGGGGAACACCGCCCAGATCAGGACCGAGATCACCGCGACGATCAGTGCCGAGAGCAGCACAGAACGCGTCGTGGAGGTGGGGCGAGGATCGGGCATCGGGTGGGGGCGAGAAGTGGAGAGGTAGAGAAGTGGAGAGGCTCTCGGCTGGGGTGAAATGAACGGCTAGCGGATGCCGCCGGGCTTCAGCACAAAGCGGGCCTGGGTGCTTGCTTCCACCAGCGTGATGCTCATGGCGGAAAGAGATTCCACCTTGAGCGTGGTCGGTTTCTCTCCCGACAGGATGAACTGATCGCCCACATTGGCCTCGGCGACTTGCTCGTCGCCGATGAACTACAGCCAGGCTCGGGCCTCGCCATCGCGAGTGGGCAGGCCTTTCACCAGGAGCAGGCGCTCGCTGCTGCCGCGCTGGCGGAGCGTGGCATTGGGCTGGAAAAAGAGCCCTGTGGCAACGGCTTTCTCCACCTTCCAATCGGTGCCGGGCACGGGCGCTTCGAGGCCGATCTTGGTCGCTGGCGTTTGTCCCTCGGCTTGGATCACAGCCCCAGTGGGGTCGGCCTCGATTAGCACGAAGGGCAAGGTCTTCTCATGGAGCCCGAGGAAGGTGATTTGAAGGTCGGGCTGCACACGCGTGGTGCGGCCGAGGTCCACGGTGCGACCATTCGCCGGCACGGGGACGCATTTCTCGTCAGACGAGGGATCGGTGCTCAGCAAGGTGACGAGGCTGGGCTGCTCGGCATCGGTGGCTAGATCGAGGGCCGACCGGCCTTTCGCATCAAGGGCAAAGCGATTGGACCCCGAGGCAAGGAGCAGCTCTGCGGCCCCGCGTTGTCCGGCTTCCGCCGCCACCATCAACGGCGTCATCAGAGTCTCGGGCTCGCGCTGAAACACGCTGGCTTCCGCCTTGATCAGGCTGTCGATCACGCTGACATCGCCTGTGCGGCAAGCTGCGAAGAGGGCAGGGGCCTCGTGGCCTGCGCTCAGGGGCACGAGCAGATCCACCATCTCGCGCTGGCGCTCGCGGGCGGCGATGACGAGAGAGGGCTCCCCTGTAGCGGTTCCGGGCTGAAGTCCGCCCTCGATCAGGGTGCGCAGGACTTCGGTTTGATGGGATTCGATGGCTGCCTTTAGGAGGGCACCTTGCTGCTCTGCCCCCGAGGGCAGAGGGACGCCCGCCTTGAGCAGAAAGCGCAAGGCGGCACTCTTACCCGAGCGGGCTGCCACCTGGACGGCGTCTCCGCCTTGAGCATCTCGAACGGCGGGCTCGATGCCAGCAGCAATGAACTGCGGCAGCGCCTTCAGATCATCCTTTTCTACCGCGCGGAAAAACTCAGCCACGGACAAGGAGTATCCCTGGCTGGTGAGTTGCTGGAGCGCGTCGGCCTGGGGATCAGGGCGGCAGGCAGCGAGCGAAACGCCGAGGAGAACGATCGTGATGGCACCCCACCACCGTCCTGCCTTCCGATGCTGCCCCGTCTTGCTCATGAGTCCTTCAGGTGCGCCAGCAACCATTCGCGCAGGGGACCGCCAATGTCCTCGCGTTGGAGCCCGAAGTGGACGTTCGCTTTGATAAAATCGAGCTTGTTCCCGATGTCGTGCCGCTGGCCGTCATATCGGAGGCCGAAGAGTGCTTCGGCTTGCATCATGGCCGCCATGGCATCCGTGAGCTGGAGTTCACCGCCTTTGCCCTTGGGCGTGCGGTCGAGGAAGTCGAAGATGCTGGACGAAAGCACGTAACGCGCGCTGACGGCCAGCCGGGATGGAGCCTCGGCAGGCTTGGGCTTTTCCACGAACTGCGTGGCCCGAATCACATTCGGCCCCACCGCCTCGCCGCCCATGATGCCGTAGCGGCTCACCTTGTCCTCGCTCACCTCTTGCAGCGCTACGCAAGAGCCGCCGTGCTGCTCCACCACATCGCAAAGCTGCCGCGTCACCGGCTTGCCATCAGGAGTCGTGACCACTGTATCTCCCAGCAGCAGGGCGAAGGGTTCGTCGCCCACGAAGGTCTTGGCATACTTCACCGCATCGCCCAGGCCACCCATCTTCGGCTGCCAGACAAAGTGGATGCGGGCGAGGGATTGGAGTTCGCGGAGCTGTTCGAGTTCCGCCGTCCTGCCTTTGGCTTCCAATTCCATCTCCAGGTCAGCCGCCGGAGCGAAGTGCTCTTCGATGGCCCGCTTGCTTCGGCTTATCACCATCAGAATGTCCGTGATGCCCGAGGCGACCGCCTCCTCCACGACGTATTGAATCACTGGCTTGTCCACCAGAGGCAGCATTTCCTTGGGCACCGCCTTGGAAATGGGGAGGAATCGAGTGCCGTAACCGGCGGCGGGAATGACAGCTTTGCGAACGCGGGGATGAGTCATGCGAAACGGAATTCCTGAAAATGTGGCGTATAAAACCAAAACTTCCGCAGAATCGTTTCACGGGGGAACAGTTCGTTTGGGTGGTGCCCAGATGGCTTAGAATGATGCGCTCCGGATTGAAGAGGGGGGGCGTCTAGAGGGCTGAAAGGGTTGCTGTAGGTCGATTTACCTGTCTGCAGGGCTGGTATAGTGACATTTTTCTTCAACGGCAGAGATAGCTCTACACACGACGCTGAAGCGGAGTGGATTGAGGAATTTAGGGGCTCCTCGCGGATTTGCTGAGCAAACAGGAATCGAGGTGTGGCAGTCCAAGCCCCCTCAAATATGGGATATCATGATTATGATATTGACAAAATAACAGACTTGTTATAATTTTGAGACACTAATGGGTGACTTGGAATTACCATGTAACCCATAGTTCGACCGATCCTCTCCCCCATCAACCCCCATACGTCATGATCAACAGGAGCGCACCCCCAGCACGCCTCACCCGGCTTAAACTCACCGGTGTTTGCGGATACATACTCACTATTTTGTGCCTGTTCCTGGCGGCATCCGGGGCGCAAACAGCGAACGCTCAGTTGATGGACATCTCCGTCAGCCCGACTACAGCCACGCCTTTGAGCGGGCAGGATGCGTGCTTCACTGTCAACTACAACTGGGCATCCACTACGATCAATGGCGACAATGCTGTGATCACGGCCACGCTTCCCTCGACCATCGCGGGCTCAAGCTCAGGCGACGTGACTATCGTCAGTTCCGGTGATGTCGTCAGCGCGGCCTACAATCCAACCACCCGCAAGGTGACCTGGACTTTCGTCAATCCATTGCCAGCGGGATCATCCGGCACGCTTCAGATGTGCGTGCATTTCCCAGCAGGGTCCACCATGAACGGGACGACCGCATCGATACCCGTCGTGGGCACCGCGACAAACACGACTCCTGACACGGTGAATGTGGGGCTCACAGCGCAGGCATCTCCGCTAATGACGGTGGATAAGACCAACTACTTTGGGACCAGTCCCGCGCCTAATGGACAGGTCGTGTATCGCATCTTCGTGGATAATTCAGCCACGGTGGGGAATTACAATCTGACCAATGTTAGCATCACAGACACCATTCCTGCCGGTGCCACCTTTTCCGCATCGAGCCCGGCAGCGTCTGGGATGTCTGGATCCAACCCCTATTGGAATTTCGCCACCCTGAATGCTGGCGAAACGAGGGAAATATTCGTCGTGGTTTCTTTCCCCGGCGGCTATTCCGGCTCGACGACCAATACTGTCAATACCACTGGCACACTGCCCAACAACAGCCCTCTACCCTCTCCTCCCACCGACAGTGTGACCAATCCGCTGGGCACCCTCGCTGCGGATCACAACTTCTATAAGGGGATGTGGGAAGCGCCACCACATGCTCTACATGAGACCGGCGATGATCTCACCTACGCGGCCAGTTTCGAGTATAGTTTCACAGTAGAAAACACGGGGAATACCGCACTCAATAATGTGGTGCTCCAGGATCAGTTCCCGCCCGAATTCTACCCTGCTTGGATTCGGATTCCGGCGGATTCGCGCCTGCATATCGCGACCACCGTCCAGTTGGAGGTGCTGGTGCATACCAGCGGCACTCCAACGAGCGGCGGCACTTGGCAGACCTATACTAACCCAGCATTCACCAATATCACTTCCGACGCTTATGCAAATATCAGCGACATCTCCACAGCCCTCGGCCTGACAGCCAGTCAGTTAATCGGAGGTGTGCGCTACACATTCACCTCTCTTCATGCAGGATACCTCGGCAACCCGGCCGTTGGCGGTGTGTATAAGTCACCTGATCGCGAGGGTCTGAATTACGCAGGCACGGCCCCCACCTATTCAGGACTGCCACACAGCCTGACAAACACGGCCACCTTGAACTACTCAGGTCTGGCCTCCCCTGATACGCAATCCGCCAATGATGTGATTGTCGCCCCCATGGCCCGTCCATATGCTACCAAGGAGGTCACTGCGGGCTCCTCCGTCGCCCCAGGCGATCAGGTGACCTACAAGATCGCTTTGGAAAACAAATACGGTGCCACAAAGAACGTCGTCAATCCGGTGGTCCGCGACCTCCTGCCTGCTCAGGTTAACTTTGTGCCGGGTAGCGTTACACTCGGCTGGAGCCCTTCGGGCTTGCCTGTCCCGACCGCCACGGTGACCCCCGATTACAACGGCACCGGACGTGAGCTGGTCACCTTCACTTGGCCTTCAGGCTCTGTGTTGCCTACGCTCAACTGGAACACCTACGGACAGGCTTTCACCGAGTTCTACTTTAAGGTGCAGACCAAAGCGGGCACCGCTCCTGGGACCTACTCCAACACAGCCTCCCTCTTCTTTGACAATACCCAGTTCATCTCGCCGACCTATCCAAACCCACCGGCCACCGACACGCTCGATCTGGACGACGATGGCTCGACTACCGATCCCGTTGTCAACACGGGGACACCTACGTTTGGCGTCATCATCTCCACCGCCCTTGCTTCCAAGAAGTGGGTAATGGGTGAACTCGACACCGAGTGGACGAAGTATGATGTGCCGGACACGGTGCGCGGCCTCAACTACGGCTATACCGCTCAGCAAGGCACAATGGTGTATCGCCTCGAACTGCAAAACAAGGGCAACACTCCGCTCACGAACATCCGTATCATGGACATCTTCCCATGGATCGGTGACGTCGGCGTGGTCACCACCAGCTCCTCGCGCGGCTCTCTCACACAGCCCATCCTCTACAACCTCGGCATCGCCGGACCACTCAGCACGTCCATCACGCCGCCGTCTGGTAGCTACACGCTCGCCTCCTTGCCTGGAACGGCTACGATGACGCTGAGCACGTCCAACGATCCCCTGCGCACAGACCTTGATCCTTCACTGTCTGGTGGTTCCGCCAGCATCGCCTCCACGGCGACGACGACCCTCTCTGCCGCGCGCTCTTTCCTCATCGACTTCGGCAGCCAGATCTGGGCACCGGGCGAGAAACACGAACTTTACTTCACGATGAAGATGCCTGCCGGTGCGCCCTCCGATGCGGTGGGCTGGAATTCCTTCGGCATCCGCGCAGAAAATTCCGATGACAACTCCATCGTCGTCCCCGCCACTGAGCCGATCAAGGCTGGTGTTGCCATCGACCCATCTGCCCCCGTTCCTTCCAGTGTGGGCGACTACGTCTGGCTTGATAGCAATGGCAACGGCATCCAGGACGGCGCGGAGACTGGTCTCGCAGGTGTGACAGCCACGCTCTTTGACGCCACGGGTGCCATTCAGGTGACCACTAACTTGTTCGGTGATCCGATCACCCCGATCATCACGACCAGCACTGGTGCGTATCTCTTCGACAATCTGCCAGCGGGCCAATACACGGTGAAGTTCACGCCGCCCACCGGCTACCAGCCCACCGTGACCAATGCCTCCGGCAGCACGACCAGCAACGACAGCAATGGCCTAACGGCGCAAAGTGCTGTGCTCGCTGCTGGAGATAGCGATCTGTCCCTTGATGCTGGCTTTGTCCAGCCCTCTGCCTTGGGCGACTATGTATGGAAGGACCTTGATCGCGATGGCATTCAGGAAGTGGGCGAGCCGGGCATCGAAGGCGTGGCCGTCACGCTCTACAACAGCGCAGGCACCGCCATCGGATCGACGACCACCAACGCTGTAGGCTACTATCAATTCACAGGCTTGGCACCTGGCACTTACAGTGTGGGCTTCCCGGTTTCGTTGAATCCATCTTGCGTGCTGACCACGCCGGATCAGGGAACCGATTTGCAGGACAGTGATCCTAACACCTCCACTGGCAAAACGACGACGGTGACGCTGACTTCGGGCCAGGTGGTTACCACCTTTGATGCTGGCTACATGTCGCCGAAGGCTTCGCTGGGCAATTATGTCTGGTTCGACCTGGACAAGGACGGCGTGCAAGACGTGGGCGAGCCTGGCATCGAAGGCGTCGTGGTCACACTTTACAACAGCGCAGGAACGGCCATCGGCACCACCACGACTAATGCGACCGGCTTCTACAGTTTCTGGGATCTTGATCCCGGCACTTACACCGTGGGTGTGCCCACGACCTTGGTCGATGGCAAGATCCTCGGCACGGCTGATCTGGGTGGCAATGACGCGCTGGACAGTGATGGCAATGTGACGACGGGCAAAACCGCCTCGATCATTCTGACGGCTGGTCAGAACGACCTGAGCATCGACTTCGGCTACATCGCACCGAAGGCCTCGCTGGGTGACTACGTGTGGATGGATTTGAATAACAATCACCAGCAGGATGCTGGCGAGCCAGGAGTCGAAGGTGTGACCGTTACGCTCTACAACAGCGGAGGCACAGCCATCGGCACCACCACCACCACGGGCACAGGCTACTACATTTTCACCGATCTGGACCCCGGCACCTATAGCGTGGGCTTCCCCACCTCGCTGAGCAATGGCGCAGTGCTCACCGCTTCGCTGCAAGGCGCGACCGCCACGGATAGCAATCCGGTCATTGCCACCGGTCGCACCGCCTCCGTCACACTCGCTGCTGGCGAACACAATCCAACCATCGACGCAGGCTACGTCTCGTCGCTCGCATCTCTGGGTAACTATGTCTGGATGGACCTCGACGGCGACGGTCTCCAGGATTCCGGTGAACCCGGTGTTGAAGGCGTCACCGTCAATCTCTACAACAACCTCAATGTCCTCGTCGGCACCACCACGACCAACAGTCTCGGCTTCTACACCTTCACCGACTTGCAGCCCGGCACCTACTCGGTCGGCTTCCCCATCACGCTGGGCAATGGTTACGTGCTGACCACGCCGGACAATGCCGCTGACACGGCAGACAGCGACGCGAGCATCACCACTGGTAAGACCACCACGGTGATTCTCATCGCCGGACAGAACTACCCTGACTTCGATGCAGGCTACGTGTCACCCTACGCCTCGTTGGGCGACTTCGTGTGGTTCGACGTCAATCATGACGGCATCCAAAATTCGGGCGAGCCGGGCATCGAAGGCGTGACCGTCACTCTTTACAACAGCAGCGGCACAGCCGTGGGCACGACCACGACGGATTCCACCGGCTACTACCACTTCACCAATTTGCAGCCCGGCGATTACAGCGTCGGCTTCCCGCTCAACGTCGGCACCAAGCTGCTCACCACAGCGGATGTGGGCGTGGATGCGACCGACAGCGATGCGAGCGCGACCACCGGCAAGACCATTGCCACCACGCTCGTCGCTGGTGAGAACGACCTCACCTGGGATGCTGGCTACTACTCACCGCTGGCCTCGTTGGGCGACTTCGTCTGGCTCGACGTAAACAAGAACGGCCAGCAAGACGCAGGCGAGCCTGGCATCGAAGGTGTCACCGTCACCCTGCTCAACAGCAGCGACGTCGCCATCGGCACCACGACCACGGACGGCACCGGTCACTATTACTTCACCGATCTGCAACCCGGCAGCTACATCGTGCAGTTCCCCACCACCGTGGGCTCCAATGTGCTTACCACCGCCACGACGGGCGGCACCTCCACTGATAGCAATGCTAGCGCCACCACGGGCAAGACGGCGACCATCACGCTGGCGGCCGGTCAGAACAATCTGACCATTGATGCGGGCTACATCTCGCCCAAGGCCAGCCTCGGCGACTACGTCTGGATGGACCTCAACCGCAACTTCCAGCAGGATGCCAATGAGCCAGGAATCCAAGGCGTGACCGTGACGCTCTACGACAGCGTCGGCACTGCCATTGGCACCACCACGACGAATGGCGTGGGCTACTACTTCTTCGGCGATCTCGATCCAGGCGCTTACAGCGTCGGCTTCCCTGTCGCACTGCCAAACAGCGCCGTGCTCACGGCTTCGCTGCAAGGCGCGACCGCCACGGACAGCAATCCAGTGATTGCCACCGGTCGCACCGCGTCCGTCACACTCGCTGCTGGCGAACACAATCCAACCATCGACGCAGGCTACGTTTCGCCGCTCGCATCCATTGGTGATTATGTCTGGCTCGATCTCGACCGCGATGGCTTCCAGGATGCTGGCGAACCCGGCATCCTCGGTGTCACGGTTAATCTCTACAACAACCTCGGCGTCCTCGTGGGCACCACCACGACCAACAGCCTTGGCTTCTATACCTTCACCGACTTGCAGCCTGGCACCTACTCGGTCGGCTTCCCCACCACGCTGGGCAATGGCCATGTGCTGACCACAGCTAACAATGCTGGCGACACGGCAGACAGCGATGCGAGCATCACTACCGGCAAGACTACGACCATCGTGCTCACCGCTGGACAGAACTACCCTGACTTCGATGCAGGCTATGTGTCACCGCTTGCTTCGCTTGGCGATTACGTCTGGCTCGACCTCGACAAAGACGGCGTGCAAGATGCTGGCGAACCTGGCATCCAGGGCGTGACCGTCACCTTGCTCAACAGCACCGGCGTCGCCATCGGCAGCACCACCACGGATGCCACCGGCTACTACCTCTTCAGCGAGCTGCAACCCGGCACCTATGCCGTGCAATTCCCCACCAGCCTCAATGGCGGTGATCTGGTCATTACCACGGCTGACCAGGGTGTCGTTGACGCTGCTGACAGCGATGCGAACATCAGCACCGGCAATACGATCAATGTCACGCTGGCCGCTGCGGAGCACAATCCGACCATCGACGCGGGCTACGTCTCGCCGCTCGCCTCCCTCGGCGATTACGTCTGGCTCGACCTCGACAAGGACGGCATCCAGGACGCGGGTGAACCCGGCATCCAGGGCGTGTCCGTTACCTTGCTCGATAGCACAGGTGCAGTGCTCGGCACCACGCTCACCGATGCGAGCGGTTACTATCACTTCACTGGCTTGCAGCCCGGCACGTATGCCGTGCAGTTCCCTGTTACGCTTAACAGCGGAGACCTCGTGCTCAGCTCAGTGGACCAGGGTGCCAATGACGCGAAGGACAGTGACGCAAGCATCACCACCGGCAAGACGGTGAACGTCACGCTCGCCGCAGGTGAGAACAACGCTACCATCGACGCCGGTTACAACTCGCCGCTCGCCTCGTTGGGCGACTTCGTGTGGTTCGACGTCAATCATGACGGCATCCAAAATTCGGGCGAGCCGGGCATCGAAGGCGTGACCGTCACCCTTTACGACAGCAGCGGCACAGCCGTGGGCACGACCACGACGGATGCGACGGGCTACTACCGGTTCATCGACTTGCAGCCCGGCGATTACAGCGTCGGCTTCCCGCTCAACGTTGGCACCAAGCTGCTCACCACAGCGGATGTGGGAGTGGATGCGACCGACAGCGATGCGAGCGCGACCACCGGCAAGACCATTGCCACCACGCTCGTCGCTGGTGAGAACGATCTCACCTGGGATGCTGGTTACTACTCACCGCTCGCTTCACTGGGCGACTTCGTCTGGCTCGACGTGAACAAGAACGGCCAGCAAGATGCAGGCGAACCTGGCATCCAAGGCGTCACCGTTACCCTCCTCGATAGCAGCAACGTTGCCATCGGCACCACGAACACGGACGGCACCGGTCACTATTACTTCACCGATCTGCAACCCGGCAGCTACATCGTGCAGTTCCCTGCGACAGTGGGCACCGATGTGCTCACCACCGCCACGACGGGCGGCACCTCGACGGACAGCAATCCCGACGCCACCACGGGCAAGACCGCGACCATCACGCTGACGGCCGGTCAGAACAATCTGACCATTGATGCGGGCTACATCTCGCCCAAGGCCAGCCTCGGCGACTACGTCTGGATGGACCTCAACCGCAACTTCCAGCAAGATGTTGGCGAGCCGGGCATCGAAGGCGTGACCGTCGTTCTCTACAACAGCGGTGGCACGGCCATCGGCACCACCACGACCACGGCGACCGGTTACTACATCTTCACCGATCTGGACCCCGGCACTTACAGCGTTGGATTCCCCACCTCGCTCACCAATGGCGCAGTGCTCACCGCTTCGCTGCAAGGCGCGACCGCCACGGATAGCAATCCGATCGTTGCCACCGGTCGCACCGCCGCCGTTACACTCGCCGCTGGCGAACACAATCCAACCATCGACGCAGGCTACGTTTCGCCATTCGCTTCACTGGGTGATTATGTCTGGCTCGATCTCGATCGCGACGGTCTCCAGGATGCTGGCGAACCCGGCATCGAAGGCATCACCGTCAATCTCTACAACAACCTCGGCGTCCTCGTGGGCACCACCACGACCAACAGCCTTGGCTTCTATACCTTCACCGACTTGCAGCCAGGCACCTACTCGGTCGGTTTCCCCACCACGCTGGGCAATGGCCATGTGCTGACCACGCTGGACAATGGCGCTGACACGGCAGACAGCGACGCGAGCATCACCACCGGTAAGACCACCACGGTGACTCTCATCGCCGGACAGAACTACCCTGACTTCGATGCGGGCTATGTGTCACCGCTTGCTTCGCTTGGCGATTACGTCTGGCTCGACCTCGACAAG
>CAUJJC010000221.1 GCA_963204975.1 Verrucomicrobiota bacterium
GGCTTCATGATCCTCACGCCTGACCTGCAGGACGCGGACCGCTTCGCCAAGGACCTCCAGCGCGCCCTCGGACCCGATGTGCTCGTGCCCGCCTACAGCTACCTCTCCATGACGGAGTTGAGCGAATACACGACGAAGGAAGAGGAGTTCAAAAAGGAACTCGTGGAGAAGGAAGGCCTCGCCGAGGGCTCCGAGCCTTTCACCGCGCGCCTCGCCGAGTGGAATGCACGCATGGCAAAATACAATCAGGATCGCCTTTACCCCAACATGCCTGACTGGCAGGTGATGTGCTTCTACAACATGAGCAAGCGCCGCAACGTGGAGCAGAACTGGTATGCGAGCAGTTTCGAGGCACGTCGCCAGCTCATGAGCGGCCACGCCAAGACAGGTCGCACCTGGCATGGCAAGATCCGCCAGCTCATCACCGGCAGCACCGGTCTGGATGAAGCCGAGTGGGGCGTCACGCTCTTCGCGCACGACACGCATCACATCAAAGGCATCGTCTATGAGATGCGCTTCGATGAAGTCAGTGCCGTCTATGCGGAGTTCGGCGACTTCTACATCGGCATCCAGCTTCCGCTGAAAGAACTCCTCGACCGGCTGCTGGCGTAATGCAAAACGCCGCTCTCACCATTGCCGACCGCCAGTTCCAATCCCGTCTCATGCTGGGGACGGGGAAGTTTGCTTCGGGCGAACTCATGAGGGACGCCATCGTCGCCTCGGGCACGGAGATCGTGACCGTGGCGCTGCGTCGGGCTGATCTCACAGGCAAAGGCGACCCCTTTGCCAACATCCTCGATTTCATTCCCAAAGAAGTATTGCTGCTGCCTAACACCAGCGGAGCGATGAACGCGGAAGAAGCCGTGCGTTTGGCTCGGCTGGCCGTGGCAGCTGGACTGCCCAACTGGGTGAAGCTGGAGATCCATCCCGATCCTCGCTACCTGCTGCCCGATCCGATCGAGACGCTCAAGGCTGCCGAAGTGCTGGTGAAGGAAGGCTTCATCGTGCTGCCTTACATCAATGCCGATCCCGTTCTGGCGCGTCGTCTTCAAGATGTGGGCACAGCCACCGTCATGCCGCTGGGATCGCCGATTGGTTCGCACCAGGGCATCACCACGCGCAAGCAGATCGAGATCATCATTGCCCAGGCCACCGTGCCAGTGGTGGTGGATGCTGGCATCGGCGCACCCAGCCATGCGGCGGAAGCCTTTGAAATGGGAGCCGATGCCGTGCTGGTAAATACAGCCATTGCCGTCGCCAGCGATCCTGTGCGTATGGGCATCGCCTTCAAGCAGGCGGTGGAAGCCGGTCGTGCTGCGTATGAGATGGGGATCGGACATCAGACTGATGAAGCCAGCGCTACGAGTCCGCTCACGACCTTCCTGTATCAGTCCTAGCTCCACGGCATCGAAGCTGAAAGTTTTCTCTCTGGACGACGGATGCGGAGTCGGCGATTCGAAGGCACTCGATGCCAACGAACTCTACTGCTGCTGAAGTTGATCCGTCGCTCCCAACCGGGCAGCACCGGACAGGCTGGTGGCGTCGATTCGGCAGATGGTTGCTGAAGGCACTTGGCTTGCTTTGCCGCGTGCTGATCACTGCCTGGGGTGCGCTGGCAATCTACTACTCGAACCTTCCCTGGGCGCCGCTTCGTCTGCTGCTGGCATTCGTGTTTATGGGGGCAGGCGTGGTGGCCTTCTGGCTTCCACAATCACGCCGCGCGTTCGTGATTTTTGCGGCGCTCGTCGTTGTGGTTCTGTCGTGGTGGGTAACAATTCGTCCGTCGCAGTCACGCGACTGGAAGCCCGATGTGACAGTGGTGCCACGAGCGCATGTGGACGGCGACAACGTGACGCTCACCGGCGTGCGGCACTTCGAGTATCGTTCGCGCACGGACTTCACGCCCCACTATGAAACGCGTGAGGTCCAGCTCTCGCATCTCACGGGCGTGGACTTCTTTGTCTCGCGCTGGTCCGATGGCCCCGTGGCTCACACCTTCCTGAGTTTCGTCTTCGACAATGCGCCGCCTGTCTGCGTGTCGATTGAGGCGAGGCTGGAGAAGCACGAGACCTACGCGGCGCTGGCTTCGTGCTTCAAGCAGTTCGAACTCATCTATGTCGTCGGCGATGAGCGCGACATCGTCCGGGTGCGCACGCAGTATCGGAATGAGAAGATCCAACTCTTCCACACTCGAGCCACACCCGAGGGCGTGCGCCGCATCTTCATGTCCTACATCGACCGTATCAACGCGCTCGCCGATCAACCTGAGTTCTACCATCTGCTGAGCAACAACTGCACTGTCAATATCGACCGCCATGTGAACCTCGATGGTCGTGACAGTCCGTTTGATCTGCGCCTGCTTTTGAATGGTTACATCGATGCCTACGCCTATGTGAAGGACATCCTCGACACCTCCATGCCGCTGGAGGAATTGCGCGAGCGTTCGCTGATCAACGAAGACGCTCAGGCGGCTGATCTTGATCCAGACTTCTCCAAGCGCATTCGGGAACGGCGGCCAAAGTTACCGAAGTGACGCGCGCTTACGCAGGTGTCTCGGTCTTCGGCAGTAACTTCGCCATCACCGCAATCAGTCCGATCACGACCACGCCCAGGGCCACCCACAGCCAGGGACTGGCAGCTTCTTTTGGAGTGTCGCTGTAGGCGGGGTTGTTGGTGAGAACTTCTTCATCAGAGAGCTTTCCGATCACAGGAGGCACCGTAGTGAGGTCTTTCTCCACCAGACGAAGATCGTAGCGCGGCATCGTTGTGCGAGGATGGCCGTAGTAGAGATGAACCGGCTCGGGCTCCGTCGTCTTGAAGACAATCGCCACCACGTCGAGGTCAGCTTTGGCCGTTGAGAGTTCGATGGGAGAGTTGTCACCATTGTCCGTTTCCAAGATGACTGAGTTGCCCTGCCAGCGTTGGTAGCAGGTGAGTGTTAGTTCTGGCTGATGTGCTGGAATGTGAGACCATGAGGCGCTCGTCGTGGTGACCGGTGATTCGTTGCCATAGTGATCCCTGCGCGACTCGATGATACGCATGGATCGCTCAAAGACCGGCGTGGGAGATTGCAGCGTGAGTCTGCGCAGGGGCAGATGACGCTGCGAAACCGAAAGTCGCCAGCGGGAGACGGAGGGACGTTTGGCGTCGGGTTCCGCTGTGATCGTGACAGGCAGCGTGGTGGTGCGTGATGTTTGTTGCAGGAGGAAAGGAACCTGACGACCACCTTGCACCAAACGAAGGTCACCGAGGTCATCGCGAGCGTGGGCCAGCACATCAAGATCGAGTTCGATCTGTGACACACCATTGCCCGGCAAGGTCACCGCCTTGCGATAACTCCATCCGGCGAGGTCCAGGGAGGCACCGCTGAGGCCGGTCTCGGGCTGGGTCGCGGCTTTGTTAAAGGCTGGATTGGGCTCCAGCAGCGTGATGGTTGCCGACATGCTTGAGGCACTGCGGAGATCGTTCGCAAGAGCCGCCACATCGTAAGTGGGAGCCTTCGCCGCCGGATTGCCAGTGAAGAGCGACCATGTGCTAGGAGCGCTGGCATGAAACGCGAGGCTTACGGGATCGCGAGTGGCGTCGATGCCTTCGATCTTCAGCGGTGGACTGTCGTTGTTGACGATGACGAGCGTGATCTCGTTGGAGGGCACCTGCGCGAAAACAGGCATGGTGAGTTCTTGCGTCTGCCTACCGTTCACGGTGAGCCGATGCAACTGCGCTGAGGCAATGGTGCGAGTCCCCGTTTGCACGCTGACTCGGCGGCTGAAGAGCGCATCGCTGACTCGCAGGTTCAGTTCGGCGAGGAACTGATTCGAGTGGCGAAGTTCCAGCCGGAGACGCGTCTCGCCCTTTGCTTCCTCACGACCGCTCACGTTCACGTCGAGTGGCACCGGGGCCGCGCGCGGCTCCTGCCATTCGATTCGCGCGCCAGTGAAGGCAATCGCAGGTGATGAGTCGTCGCGAATCGTGACACGCAGATGCGCCCACGATTGAGACTTGGCAAAGGTGAACGCCGTGTTTCCGGCTCCATCGCTCTGACGAAAAATCATGCCGTCTGTGATGAGCGACTGCCATTGGCTACGGTCGTTGGATGCTTCAATGCTGGCCGCCTTGATGAAATCGCGCGCCGCGCATTCCAGCACGAGCGCTCGGATGGGTTTCGTCGTTCCCGTGTCCATGTCGAGGATCGTTCGCTGCGGTTGCAGAGTGACGCGGAAGTTCTCCACCTGCGGCTGACGAGTGGAGGCTGGCAGGGGCCATTCGATCACGAATGGTTGATCGACACCTTGAGCATCGCTCAAACGAAGATCTTCAAGACCAGCCTGTGCCGCTGAAAGAGTCGCTGGTGGAAGATCAAGGCGATGGAGCCCGGAACTGCTCACCGTCACAGACTGCACGTTTTGCCACGCCGCGTGCGGCGACGTTTGCGCCGATGCCAGAGCAGCAATGAAGGGGATGAAGGCTATTCGTTTCATGCGCATGGGGTGTTGAAGTGCTCGAGCTTTGAAAAGGGGCGATACACGTTGAGATACCAGAGCAACGAGGGAACCAGGGAGATGATCCCAACCAAGGGAATCGCGAACAAGAAGTAGTGAATCACTGCCAGTGCTATGAGCGACAGGGCTGCGTGTTTGATCGGTGATCCTACTGGTTTAATGGTCGAGAATACCGGGTATGCGAGCAGTAGTATGAGCATCGCCTTTGTGAGGTATCCCTGATGAAACAGGAGTGAATGAACAATGCTGCCGGAAGCGAGTTTTGAGTGGCCAATCATCTGGAGAACAAAACCGTTCACCACGAGAACCACGGCGGTGAGCAAACGTCCGGGTTTGCTTTGTTCGAGGAGGATGGCCAGTTCTGATGGAAGCGAACGAGAGGGCTCGTGTAGTTCCTGCTCGTGAGCCGCTGGCGTTTCATTCGAGTTCATGATTTGGAATCGCGTTCGAGGAAGCGTTGATAAAGGAACGAGGCAGCGAGGGCTATGATGGCGACGGCGATGAGCGCACCGATGCGGTAGATGCTGTCGATGTTCGCGAGGTCGTGCAGGAAGAGTTTTAACAACGTGATGCCCATCAGGCCGATGCCAGCGTAGCGGGTGCCCTTCGAGCGAAGGATGAAGCCAGTAACCAGGAGGGCGAGGGCGAAGAGGCCCCAGGCGATGCTGTAGCACATGTCGCGGGCGAGATTGCCACTGAACTCGAAGGTGATGAAGTGAGAGCCTGGCGCTGTGAAGTAGTCGGCGATCTCGATGTTGAGAAGGATGAAGAGCAGCACGCCGCCGAAAGCACCGAAGAGGGCTCGCAGGTCCAGCTTGCCCAGCGTGTGGTGGGGTTCGCGAAGGAGTTTGATGGCGGCAAACTGAGCTGTGGCGACGATGCCGTAGGAGTAGAGGAACCAGTTGAGGAGGGCGGTGCTGCCACGCTGGTGGTAGTCGAAAACCGAGGGGTTCAGGCCGAGGCGGATGAAAGCCACGGTGAGCAGTCCAGTCGCGACGTAGCGCAAGCCTTGATGAGGCACGCGCTGGAACAACCAAAGCAGCGCGGCACCTTCGAGAGCCCAGGCGATGGTGAGCCATTGACGATCAAATTGGAGCGGGAAGATCAGCGTGATGAAGAACAAGGCGACACCGCCAAACCAGGCGAGCTGCGATAGCCGCGCGGGTGTGTTTTCACGATGCTGTTTCACTATCATGATCAGGCTGAGCAGCGCCGGGACGGCGAATGCGGCCGCGATCAATCCCATCGGTGCGTCTGGCCATGCGAGCTTCGTCATTCGATGGACGAGGCCGAAGGTGCCCAGCCCGGCGACCGCAGCGGTGATCCATGGCAAGGTGGCTTGCTCGAAGTGCTTGCGGAAGGCAAAGGGGAAGATCGCGAACACAGCGTAGAAGCCGAGGCTCCAGAGCAGCGGTTCCGTCGCTTGCTCCGCTTTGAAGCTGGCACCGTTCCACGCGAATTCGAGGGCGAGCACGCAGGCGAGAGCAGCGAGGCCAAGCCCATGCACACGAGTCAGTTTGGTCATGGCCAGCAAGAATCCGGTGAGCAGAAGGGCGAGTCCAAAGACGGGCGCTGGGTTGCTGATCTGAAGTTGCAGCACCGCCATGATCAGCAGGGCGAAGGGCATCACGGCGGAGCAAATCGGAAGCGCGTCGTTGAGGTTGAAGCCGATCTTGTTGTCGAGGGCGCTCACGCGCTTGCCGAGGAAGAGACTGGCCACGATGAAGAGCACAGCGAAGCCGCCGACGACCAGCAGGAATGTAGGCATGGCGAAGGCATCGCGATGCACCGGCAGCACCAGCCAGAAGAACGCACCGAGCAGCGTGAGAACGATGCCGAAGAGCACAGGCAGCAGGCGACGCGTCATCAAGGCAAGGCCGATGATGGCGAGGTTTACCAGCAGCATGGCGGGCCAGAGCAGGAAGCTGACGTGCTTGAGCCCAAACAAGGGCATCATCATGAGCACCAGTGTGATCACGGGCATCCAGGGGGCAGATGTGGCGGGGAGTTGTGGGTGCTTGCGCTGCCAGAGCAGACCGAAGCCCGTGTGGATCAGGCCAAACACCAAGTAGATGCCGAGGGCCAAGGGCAGCATCTCGTCGGTGAGTCGTCCCATGGTCCAGACCGTGAGATGAATGAAGGTGGCTGCACCCACGAGTCCAGGCGCGAACCGCACGCGAGGCTCCACCCAGGCCGTGAAGAGCACCGCCGCATTGATCAGCATGACGAAGCTGTAGAAGAGCGCCGGGCGTTCCGTGATGCTGCCATAGTCTAGCATGGCGAAGGCGGCGATCATCGCGGTGGCACACATCGCGAGGGCAGAAAAAGCGGGATGAGCGTCCTCATCTTCACGGCGCTTCGACCACCAAGTCGCTGCGGCGAAGAGAGCGGCGAAAGCCAGGAAGATCACCATCGCTCCCAGGGTCTTGTTACCTTCGAAGTAGTGCCCGGTATCGAAGAACTTCGCCACCCAGCCGGCTTGCATCAAGGCCGTGCCAATAGCTCCCAGCGTGGTCAGATGCAGCCAGCGGCGATGCTTGGCCACGGCGATCAATCCGCCATCGAGCAGCGCGATGTAAACAAACAGGCCCACCGGATTGTCTTGCCCTGTGGAGCAGAGGATCGGGGTGAGGAAGCCACCAACCATGCCCAGCACGGCCACGACTTGAGCATTGAGCCGCACCGCAATGACGAACCCGGCGGCGGTGATGAGCGTCATCAAACCAAACGTGATGGCAGGAGGGAAGAAGTGGTAGAGCGACTGGGCAGCGAAGGTCACGCCATAAAGCACCAGGATGCCTGCCGCGCTGAGCGTTTGTGCGAGCACCTCATAGGCCTTGTGCCGCTGCACCCAGAGGCCGCCACCGACGAGCCCGATGCCCGTGATGAAACCAAAGGCGACGCGAACCGACGGAGGGATGAGGTTGTTCTCAAAAGAATACTTCACCGCGAAGATGATGCCGAGGAAGAGTGCCAGTCCTGCCGCCCAGGCGAACAACTTGACGCCGACAAACTGCTCCATGTTGAGCTTGGGCCGTGCTTGAGGAACAGGAAGGCGAACAGGCCTGGAGGTTTCGAGCGCTGTGGGGTCGATGGCAGGCTCGCGCACTTGTTGGGGAGCAGGAAGTGGAGGCGGTGTGTGAACCGGTTCCGGTGCAGGGGGGGCTGGTGCGATGGCTGGTTCGACCCGCTCTTCCACTACCTTTGCTGGCTCAGACTCCTTGACCGTGGACGCGGCGATGACAAGCTCGGGCGGAGGAACGAGCGCATGATCGAGGCTCTGCGCCTTGAGCTTGCGCACCTGCTCTTCGAGGGCGGCGATGCGCTCGACGTGGTTGGCAGCGAGCTTGTTGAGGCGGGCGTCGAGTTCCTCGGCCTGCCTCCGTGCGCCGCTCGCTTTGACGATGGCGACGATCGGCATGATAAGGATCAAACCGGCGACGATAAGAAGGACAAAGATAACTTCAGGCATGGGAGGTCACGGTGGTTATGAGCCGTGAATGCCCAAGTCTCGCAGGTTTGCCGACGCGATGAAATGCAGAATGTCGATTTGTCTATCGACTCAGGCGATGATCACGCGCTCAGCGCCTGATGGCCTTCGACGATGGCCTTGCTCACGACGCGGGCGAGGGATTCCATGCTGTAGGGCTTTTGAATTACTTCCACGGGGCCTTGCTGGCTGGTGCAGAGGACGGTGAACTCTTCGGCATCAATCATGAAGCCGCTGCACACGATGACGGGCACGTCGATGCCGAGGCTGCGGATTTGCTTGAAGGTGTCGCGTCCCGAGAGCTTGGGCATGTAAACGTCCATCATGATGGCGTCGATGGGCTTTTCGTTCTTCTGGAGGATGCGGATGGCTTCCTCGCCGTCCTGAGCTTCCACCACGCTGTAGCCGAGATATTTGAGCATGTTGACGGCGATGGAGCGGACGGGGGCTTCATCATCGACGACCAGCACGGTGCCCTCGGCGCTGCCGCGAGCGGGGCGTGCAGGAGCTTGTTCGGCGGACTTCGAGGTCTTCGCGACGGGGCGCACTTCGCGGGGGAGGAAGACGCGGAACTCGGTGCCCTTGCCCACTTCGGAATCGAATTCCATCCAGCCGCCGACTTGCTCGATGATGCCTTTGGCCATGGAGAGTCCGAGGCCGGTGCCTTTGCCTTGATCCTTGGTGGTGAAGAAGGGTTCGAAGATGTGACTGCGTGCCTCCAGCGGGATGCCGTGGCCATTGTCCTTCACCTTGATCACCACATAGTCGCCGCGATGGCCGGAGCCTTCGCCAAGGCTGAGCGTTTCAGCGATGTTGAGAGTGCTGATGTCGATCGTGCCGCCTGCGTCAGGCAGGGCGTCGCGCGCATTGAGGCAAAGATTGAGCAGGACTTGCTCGATTTGGACGGGGTCGCCCACGGTCTGCCAGAGATTCTTGGGCACGTTGCAGCGGAGTGTGACCTTGGGATCAAGGCTGGCGCGCAGGATGTTGCGCACGTCGTCGATGACGTGGCTGACGTCGCAGGTGTTGCACTCGTGTCGGCTCTTGCGCGAGTAGCCAAGGATCTGGTTCACCAGCTCGGCAGCACGGCCAGCAGCGCGGTTGGCGTCGTCGATTTTGCCTCGGAAGCCGTCGTTGTTGTCCTGGAGTTCGGCGAGCGTGAGATTGCCGCGAATGGCGGTAAGCAGGTTGTTGAAGTCGTGGGCGATGCCGCCAGCGAGCTGGCCGATGGATTCCATCTTCTGGGACTCCTGGAGACGCTGCGACATCTGACGTAGTTCCGTAACATCCTGAAACATCCAAATGCGCCCGAGCAAGGTGCCCTGCTCCTGACGGACGTCGAAGGTGCGGATGGTGATGGTGCGTCCGGTGAGGGTAGTCCACTCGCCTTCCTGGATGCCAGGGCCGGATTGCCACGCTTGCCAGAGGGTGGTGAGGTTGGCGGCTTCCTTGAACTTGGCTGCGACAGCTTTGAGCCACATCGTGTTGTCCACGCCGGGACGTGCGAGGTCATCGCCGAGTTGGAAGAGGTCCACGGCTCGGTGATTGATCATGGCCAGGTGGCCCTCAGAGTGGATGAAGACAATGCCTTCACTGGCGGCTTCGACGATGCCGTGGAGCACCTCGATGCCGCGCATGGCTGCGGTCTCGGCCTCGGCGACGGCTTTGCCTTGCGCAGCGAGTTGCTTCTCCAGCACGATGCGCTGCTCGCGTTCTTCGGCGAGGACGCGGGAGAGGGAGTCCTGCATGGCCCAGTATTCCTTGGGCACCCAGGCCTTGGGCTTGTAGGTGCCGGTGGAACGCATGAGCATGCCCATGGCGTCGAGGGCTTCTTTAAGCGGGCGCGAGATACTACCGGCGCGGGCGATGGCGGTCACACAGATTAGCAGGACCAGCACTCCGTAGAGAAGCCAGGGCAGGAGGCCGCCGGGCAGGAAGCGCAGGCCTAGCACCATGGTGGTGCAGGGCAGGAGGCCAATGGCCATCATCTGGACGAGGATTCGAAGGCGCAACGTGTTCATGGCGTGTTGCTCGGGGAGTCGAATGTGAGGTGGAAGGAGAGCGAGTCTGGCGCATGGGCAGAGGAAACGCTGGGTGCTGGAGGGTTGGTTGGGTTGCGGAGGGTGAGGGGGCTGACGCCTGCCTTGACGAGCTTCTCGCGCACGGTGGAGCGGCGCAATTGCCACAAGGATTCATCGGTGGAGGTGCTGGACTGGCGCACGACGAGTTCAGCCGTGAGCGCACCCGAGTTGGCTGCGGCCACGCGTTCCAGGTGCTGGAGTTGCTCGGCTATGAAGGTGAGCTTCTCCGCGCTGCTGCCTGCCAGTTCATTGCTGCCGGCCTGGAAGGTGAGGTGGGTGGACTCGAGCACTTCCATCACACGTTCGGTCGAGGATTCTTCGTCGGAGTTTTTGGTGGCTTCGTTTTCCTTGGCGCTTGCGGCCATGATCGGGTGCGGGCCTGCGGCTTTGCGTGCCTTCATGAACGGCTCTTCGGCAGAGACGTAGGCTTTGAACTTCAGCACCACTTCATCGGGATCGATGTCCAACTGCTTGAGCAAAACCTTGGGATCACGGGCGAGCGGATCGCGGAGGCCACGGATTTCGCGTTTGCCCCAGGAAGTGCTTTCTCCCACGATCTGAAAGCCGGGCTCTTCGCTAAAAGCGCGCACGGCCTGCTGCCACGCACGCTCCTGGTTCGCGTAGTAGGTGGCGAGCGCCAGGATCGCAATGGCGGCGATGCTGCCCAGCACGATGGCGGTCTGCACCGTCCAGGGCGAGGTGGCAGGCGTGTGCTTCATCAGCGCACGCTGGAGCAGACGCTCAATCATGGAGGCGCGGCTGCCCGTTTCGAGCTGAGCACGCTCCAGCATCCGATCGGCCTCCTGGCAAAGCAGTTGCAGCGCGGGGCGAAGTTTGGCTGGCGGGTGACCATAGACGCGGACGGCAAGGCGGCAGTGAAGGCCCACCAGGACCATCACCCGGGAAGTGCTAGAGTCTTCGGCCTCGGCGTCGGCAAGATCGTCCGCATCGGCCTCAGACGCGGGCACGGAGAGGAAATCGGAGAGTGGGCGCTCGCGACGTGCCGAGCGTCGCCACGGGGCATCGGCGCTGCCTAGCAGGACATTGGTGCCAGACTCGACGAGCACGGCCTCGACCACCTGGAACCACTCGGACGAGCGCTCCATGTAATCCCACACAGGTTCGCCTTGCCAGAGAGCCTTGAGCGAGAGCGGCCACAGCCGGGGATTGACCAGCACGGCCATCCATTTCCAGCAATGATCCTCCATGCGGGCCACACGGTGACGACGGTGCTCGACAAGCGCCGCATCCATCACGGGAGCGAGCAGCTCGGCGGCACGGCGCGGACGACGGCGCAGGTCTTCAAGGGAATACTCGACCGGCTTGCGCATGGCCACGGCCCACTCGCGCGCGGTGTGCGGATTGTCGCCTTGCATGGCGAACCACCCGGCTACGTCGCCAGGCTGGGGTCGTTCGCTTGATGCCATCAATGGACGAGCCCCAGCTTCCTGAGAAAGCGGGGGCGCAGCCAGGGCATTTGTGAGCGGACGCGTCATGAGTGAGGGCTAGGCGACCGCAGCCTTGGACTCGGCGGGTCGCTGCTCCGCGTGTTCGCGGCGGGCAGAGGCGAGCTTCATCAAGGTGGATTCCACCACGCGGACCACGCGCTGATCGAGTGATTCATCGGCACCCGCTCGGAAGCGCTCGATGGCCTCGGAGCTGGCCTTGGCCTGCTGGTCAATGCGATCCGCCAGCGCCTTGGTGACGGCCACCCAGGTCTCACGATTGCGGGACTCGGCGAGGCCCATCTTGTCATTGATCGCGCTCACGCTCATCACCGTGGTGAAGACGTCGCGCTTGAGATCTTCGAGTTCCTTCTGCGTCTCCATGCGCAGGGCCACCATGTCGCGATGCAGGGCGGCACCCAGTTCGTCCACGCGTTCCAGCATGGCTTTGCGAGCCCGCGTGACTCCACCTTCCAGCACCTGACGCAGCTCTTTCATCCGGCCTTCCAGCTCCTCGTAGTAGCGACCAAACATCTGCATCCGAAGCGTCTCCAGGCTCGAAGCCGTCTCCTGAGTGGGCGGTTGTTGCAGCGCCTGGACCATGGCCTCCACGCTCAACCCTGGCAGGCCACCCGTCTGAGGCATGGCGGGAGCCGTTGCTGGTCGCATCTCGGGTGTGGTGTAAGGCGATGTCGGCGACATCAGAGGGGGCTGCGAATAGAGCGAGGGCACGGGCAAGCCCCGACCCAGCACCTGGGCTAGACCTTCGGTCAAAGGACCGACCGCAGGAGCTAACGGGCGCAATGGCTGCGACAGGGGAGGCTGTGCATGCAACGATTGGGTTGCGACTTGGGGTGGGAATTCAAGAACGGCAGGCATGGTATTCGGGAGATAATGTGGATATTAACAGATAAAATAATAATTTCCATAAATATTTCTGGTTTCTCGACTATTTTGCTTCCGAGGACACTTTGGCCACCCGTGCGCGGGGTTGCAGTTCCTGCTTTCACGCGCATTCTCCCGCTCACCTCCACCCTACCCCCTGCCGTGCTGCGAACCCTGCTCAAATCCAAGCTCCACCGAGCCCACGTGACCGATGCCAATATTCATTATGAAGGCAGCATCACGATTCCCACCGATCTCATGCGCGCGGCCGATCTCTGGGACGGAGAAAAAGTTCTCGTCACCTCCATCACCAATGGAGCCCGCCTGGAAACCTACGTGATCCCGGGACCCGAAGGCTCTGGCAAGATCGTCGTCAATGGCGCTGCCGCCCACCTCATCAACACGGGCCACCGCGTCACCATCATGGCCTGGGGCCAGTCCGATCAACCGGTGAAACCCAAGCGCCTGCTGCTCAACGAGCACAACGCGATCGTGAATGAGACGGTGAAGTAAGTTCGTCTCGAAGGGATGCATTCTGCGGAATCCTCCCCTCCCATGGAACGTCGTTTCGGCCTCTTGCAGGCCACAGCGCTTAACATGTCCAACATGCTGGGCGCGGGGCCGTTCATCACGATCCCGCTGCTGATGAGCGCAATGGGGGGTCCGCAGGCGATGCTCGGATGGGTGCTTGCGCTGATCATCACGCTCGCGGATGGACTGGTGTGGAGCGAACTCGGAGCCGCCATGCCGCACTCCGGCGGCACCTATGGCTACCTGCGCACCAGCTTTGGCAAGCGCTGGGGTCCGCTGATGGCCTTCCTCTTCATCTGGCAGCTCATCATCAGTGGTCCGCTGGAGATTGCCTCAGGCTACATCGGTTTTGGTCAATACCTGCGCTACCTGTGGCCAACGGCGACGGATTTCGAGACCAAGCTCGCGGGCGCAGGCATCGGCGTGGTCGTGATCTTCCTGCTCTACCGGCAAATTCAGAGCATCGCCAAGCTCACCGTCTCACTCTGGATCGGAGTGCTGGTCTGCATCGTCGCGGTGATCGCGACCGGAGCGATGCACTTCGATGCCGGCATTGCCTTCGACTTCCCACCCGATGCCTTCCAGTTCTCCTGGGGCTTCCTGCTCGGGCTCGGGGCCGCCTCACGCGTGGGCATCTACGACTACCTGGGCTACTACGATGTCTGCTACATCGGCGACGAAGTGAAAAACCCTGGCCGCGTGATCCCGCGATCCGTCATGCTCAGCCTCGTCAGCGTGGCGCTGATTTATATGGCGGTGAATCTCTCGATCATCGGCACCGTGTCCTGGCGCGACTTCGTGCCCGCAGCCGATCCGCTGCCGCCGATTGCTTCCATCTTTATGGAAAAGATTTACGGGCGCGGCATCGCTCAGCTCTTCACCTTGCTCGTGCTGTGGACCATCGTGGCCTGCGTATTTGCGCTGCTGCTGGGCTACTCTCGCATCCCCTACGCGGCAGCCCGCGACGGCAATTTCTTCAAGCCCTTCGCACGCCTGCATCCCACCGGAGCCTTTCCGCATCTCTCGCTCCTTGTTATTGGCGGTCTGTCCATCGCGTTCACCTTCTTGCCGTTGATGACCGTCATTGATGCCTTGCTCACCACCCGCATGGCGGTGCAGTTCATCGGTCAAATCGGTGCCCTGCTCTGGCTGCGCAAGCACAGACCCGATCTCGACCGCCCCTTCCGCATGTGGCTGTATCCCGTGCCCGCCTTTGTCGCCCTGGTTGGCTGGCTTTACTTGATCGGCACTCAAAGTGCCCAGCAGCAACTCTACGCCCTCGTCTTCCTGATGGGCGGAGTCGTGTGCTACTTTGGCTGGCGCAAGGTGGTGCCTCAAACCTGACCCGCCACCCGTGTTCGCCAGGCTTCGATGAGGATGGCGAGCAGAAGCGCAAGCATGAGCCAGCGTTCAAAGCCTCGCCAGGCGGGGGCTCGGGGAGCGTGCCAGATGTCGCTGAGGTCCACGCGTTCTTGACCGTGGGTGCGGAGGCTGAGCGACTTGAGTTCATCAAGGCGTGTGCGGTCGAACGACCACTCGGGATTGATCGCTGCATTGATCGGACCAAAGGGGAAGGCGCTCGTGCCCACGCGCACAGCACCACGCACCCACGCATTGCCAGGCAGATCGACGCTGGCTCGGAAATGTCCTGGGGCCAGTCGCTCCCAGGCTGCGGGTGTGGTCTTGCCCTCGGCACCCGAGGCCAGCACCAACTGAGGACCGGCGGTGGCGATGCGCTCGGTCCAGGTGTCGTCATAGAAAAGGTCTGCGTTCAGTCGTGTGCCATCCATCCCCACGCGCACCCCAATGCCCGGAGGTGTGACCTCGCCCATGAGCCAACGAGTGAGGCTTTGCACGAGATCGCCATACTGCGGCCAGCTTCGCGTCTTGGCACTGAACTCGCCGCCGAGCGGGAAACTCACCGCCGCGACGCGACCCGCACCACGTTGCCAGAAGGCGACGAGCGGAGCGGCGTATTCGTCGCCACTCATCGCTGCCTGCGCGGCACCGGGCTTGAGGTAGCTGAGGTTGTAGCCATCCGTCTGCGGCAGCCACGAGATCGGGCTCGCCGCCATTTCCATCCATGAAGACGTGCCCTTCACTGCCACCGGTTCATCAATGAAGGCCGATCTCGCGACAGCCACGGTCTCCTGGGCGAATAGCGCCGGGAGTTCATTGGCATCCGCATTGAAAAAGATCCGGCCCTGTCCGCGCTTGGCCACGTCCTTGAGAAAGTCGGCATCCACATCGTGATCGGTGCCCATGCCGATCACGCTCACGGTGCACTTGTTCTTCACCATGTCGTCGATCAGGCGCACATACTCGCCGGGTTCCTCGGCGTCGTTGGCATCAGCGAAGAGAATGACGTGGCGCTGGCCCACCTCGGCCATCTGCAACTCCTTCCAGGCGGCCTTCAGTCCCGTGTAAACAAAGATGCCCCCGCCGGTGCTTTCGATGCGTCGAGTGAGGCTCGTGAGTTGCGAACGGTTCGGTCCCAAGGGCGCGAGCGGAGCAATGACATGGGCCGCACTGTCCACGGGAATGACCGTGACTTGGTCACTGTCGCCCAGCAGCTCGATGGCCCGCGCCGCGCCTTCGCTGGCGAGTTGGATCTTTTGCAGATTGGTGCCGGGAGCAGTCATGCTCATGCTGCCCGAGCGGTCCATCACGATGGCGACGGCGACGGCCAGCTTCCGATGCTCCTGCTTGAGTTCCATGCTCACTGGCAGCAAGGGCTCCACAGGCGAGCCGAAGTAACCGCCAGCGGCAAAGCTGTGCTTCCCGCCCACCATCACGAGACCGCCGCCTTGCTCGTTGACGAAGAAGCTCAGGGCCGAGACGAATTCGCTGGGCAGTTTGTAGGCTGGAACGTTGTTAAGCACGACCACCTTCGCGGCGCTCAGCACGCCCACGTTGAGCGTGGCGAAGTCGCTGACCTCCTTCACCTCGAAGCCCTGTGCGCGCATCGCAGCGCTTATCGGATCACTTTGATACGAGGTGACCAGCAGCACACGAGGTCCGGTCTCCACCTCGATCCATTGGGTGGCGGCGTTGTTGCCGGGCAGGGAGTCCTTTTCGGGTAGGAGTCGGGCCTCCACCTTCCAGGCTCCGGGTTGGCCGATGCGGTCTGTTAGGCGAAGGCGGCCCACACCATTGACGATAGTGATGTCCTTTCGCCCCATGGAGGCACCATTACGCAGCAGCTCCACTGGCACCTTGCCATCGGAGTCGCTGGTGGCCACGACCTCGATCATGAAGGCTTCCATCGGCAGCACGCGATGCGGCACCGCGAAGGCGGCAAGTCGCACATCACCCGCGACGGAAGCCCCGGCAAGGCGGTAGTCCAGCGCCACCTCCTGGCGCAGCAGACGATCGGCAAGGCCGTCGAGCGGCTCGGTGCTGAAGCCGTCGGTCATCACGAGCAGTCGCGACGAACGATCCGGCTCCATCTGCGAGAGCGCATGGTGGATCGCCTGCCCTGTGCGGGTGCTTGTGCGCTCGCCTTCGAAGTCCGTCGATCCTGCGCGAATCAGGGCACCGCGTTCGATCGCCTCGCCCGCGAAGTCGATGAACCGCAGCCGGTCGCGCGAGCCCTTGGACCTGTCGAGCAACTGCTCCCATTCGGCGAGTCTTGGCGCGAGCACGTCCTTGGCTGAATCCGAACGATCGACTAGCACCCAAAGATCGAGTCCATCACTGAGACGGCGCATCTGTGGTCTCACCAAGATGGCGAGCACGAACAGCACACAAATGATGCGCCACGGACGTCGCCACTGTAGGCGCGGCCACAGCCAGCCGGCAATCGCCAGCAGCGGCAGCAGAAGGAACCATTCGGGAGAGAGGAGACGCATGGAGGACGGGAAGACGAATGACGAATGACGAAGGCCGAAGGCGGAGCGCGAGGATGATGGGATTTACTTTCTCGCGGACCAGGCGGTGAGCAGGCAGCCGAGGAGAGCGAGGGTCCACACGGCGGTGAGAGGATCGGATTCGCTGGTGCGCTCGCGGGCTTCGGAGCGACGCGCTTCGGTGTGGTCGAAGGACTCTGCTTTGGTGAGGTCGGCCTCGCGGGCGTCAGCAAACTGCGCGGCTCCGCGAACGAGGGTTTGCGTGGGCGACTTCACCTCAAAGAAGCCAGGCTGCTCGGGGGCGCGACCAATGAAGGGCTTGCTGGTGCTGCCTTGGTGCAGGGTGAGCTGGTTCAAGGTGGTGCTCGCGGGAAGGTCGATGCTCTGGGCGAGATCGTAGTTGTCTGCGCGCTCGCCATCGAGCTGACTGCGGACCTGCTCCACGTAACGATGCAACATCACCAGCAGCGCGGGCAGACGATGGGCATTGGACTTCGAGAGATCCCAGTTGAGGAAGAGCTGCACCACCTCGCGACCTTCCGCCGTGCGTGTGCGGCGTTGCAGTGCGAGCACGGCATCACCACGCCAGAGCAGGGGCGAGTCCGACTCGAGCACTGCCAGCGCTCGCGGCTTGTTGGAGATCAGGCCGGTCCAGGTCAACTCACGGGTGAGCGCATGGTTCTCAGCCACGACCAGCGAGGTATCGAGCTTCGAGCCCTCCGGTGCTGGCGAGTCGATGTAAATCGCATCCGTGGGGGCCTCGTCTCCGATCTCGGCGAGCGTGAGGTCTGCCGGAGTGGTGGCATCCACGAAGGTCACACCATCGAGCGCTTCGATCATGCGCTTGATCAGCGCGCCCGATTCACCAACCGCACGCATGGCAACGCGAACGGGTCGCTCCACGGGCACGACGAGGCTCATGCGGTCATCGAGTGCGAAGGCATCTCCGTCCATCACTAGGGTGGCTTGCTTGAGGTTGGGCGGCAGCTCGCCGGACAATGAAACGGACTGATGGGGCTGCAGCGTGAGCGTGGACTTGGTGGGTGAGGTCGCCAGCTCATGCTCCACCCACCATTGACGCGTTTGGACGGAGTCGCTGTGGTTGGTGGCCAAGGTTTTCCACTGGCGCGATGCGTTGAGTTCCGCGCCGCTCCAACCGACGTTTTCCTTGGGCTCGCCAACGGCGAGAACGGCGATGTCTGAGGGCACGGTGGCCGCTCGGTCAGTCAGATAGATGATCGCGCCGCTGCCATCTCGGACGAGGCCGCGTGAAGTATTGAAGGCATCGGTGGGATCGAGTTCACCACGCAGTGGCTGCCATCGGCTGAAAGCCGCGAGCAGTGCCTCGCGATCATCGCCAGCGTAGAGCGTTGGTTTGCGAGCATCGCTTTCGAGCAGATGCCAGCGTGTTTTCGCGGCTACCCTCGACCACTGAGCCAGAGTCTTCTCGACCGCGGTGCGCGCTTCAGTGTTGAAGGCGGACATGGATGCCGTGCTATCTAGCACGATCACCACCGTCTGCTGACTGTACTTCTTCATCCATCGCGGCTCCGCCAGCATCCAGGCGAGCAGGCAGGCGGCGAGCAGTTGCATCCACATGGGCAGGGACTGGCGCAAGCGCTCGAACTTGGCGCCACTGACACTTTCGGGGGCCACGCGCTCGAGCAGGAAAAGCGTGCTCACACGCAACCGGCGTGACTTCTCCTGGAGGCAGTGAATCGCGAGGATCACCGGCACTGCCAGCAAGGCCCAAAGCCCGAGAGGATTGGCAAAGTGAAGCATGGCAGGGGTCAGGTGAGTTCCACAGCCCCCACGGTCGCGGCTTCGGCGCGGAGCGCGGCGATGAAGTCGCCCTCTGCTCCGATGCGGGCAAAGGCGATGCCGCGGCGCTGGCAGGGTTCGCGCCACAGGTCGAAGTGGCGGCGATAGGCTTCGCGGTAGCGTTCGAGCGTGGCCTGCGGCACACGGCGGCGGTCGCGCTGGGTGCTTTCGCAGTCTTCGAAGTCAATGTTCCCGCTCCAGTCGGGATCAGCTTCCTCCTGGCAAAAGGGAGCCAGCACCAGAGCGCGTCCTCGTTGGGCGACGAGGGGTGTTAGGCAGAGATCGGGCGAGGCGGGAAAGAGCACGTCGCTCACCAGCACGCGCAACGATCCTGGGCGCAGCGCCAGCAGATCCAGGCGCAGCCCGTTGCTGGAGGCGGCGATCTCTTCCAATGGCCAGCGGTCAGCCATGACGTGATCCATCGGCACCTCGCGTCCGCTGCCGCTGACCAGATGCACCTTGAGCGCAGCGCCGAGACGAAGAGCGCTCTCGATGCAGAACCAAACCGTCTCCCACACCCGGCGGGTCTTGGCTTCATTGAGGAACATGCTGGGCGAAGCATCGAGCACGAGGTCCACGCGAGGGCTCACTTCCTGGCGGTAGAGCTTCATCGTGTAGCTGCCGTTGCGTGCATAGGCCTGCCAGTTGATGTGACGCGGATCATCGCCTGGGACGTATGGGCGTTGGTCCTGGAAGTCGAGCGAGCTGCCGGTGCCCAGGCCCTGGATCTGGCCATTGAGCCCGCTCCATTGACCGGCACGCAAGGGCAGTCGCACCATCTGGGCGACGCGGCTCATGCGCTGGCGGATGTCGGTGAAATCAGGCATTGGGTGGCAGGGCGGGGGATTCTGGAGCAAGGGCGCGGCCTTCCATCTCACGGATCAGACGGAACTCCTTCCGGGCTTTGATGAACAAGAAGATGGCGATGCATCCGCCGATGGGGAGAGTGAGGATTATGAAGAAGGGCCAGTGATTGTCGCTCGAACTCAGGTTGCTCATCACGGCCATGGCTGCGCTCGTGGGAGTGAGGCTGTCGATCAAGGAGGTGGCCACACTTCGTGAACCATTGATCGTTCGGGCAACAATGAAAAAGAAGGCACAGAGCAGATGAACGAGGAAGTAGATGGCCCCGCGATACTTCACTCCTGGCATCAGGACGAGCACCGCCACAGGCGTAATCATGGCGAACCAAAAGATAAGGCCTTCGAGCAGAGGTTTCCATTCCTCACTGCGACCGCGAGGAACGAACAGGAGTTGGTTTCCGATCAAAATCATCACCATCACGAGCGTGAAGAGCAGGCCCGTAGCCCAGCCGGGGTAGAGCAGTCGTCCAGCCAGCCGGGTCAGGGGTCCGCGATTCACCCAGGGCGCATACAGGCTAGGCACTTCGCTGGTTTGTTCTGTGAGGGCTTCGAAGCTGGCCCAGATGAAGATGATGACGCCAGGCACGGCCCATTCTGTGGCTCCCAAGCTGGTGCCGATCACTCCTACGACGACGCCAATAATGGCGATGAGGCGAATACGCGTCGCGTGATTCTCGGCCATGGGCGCGATGCGCGATGCTGCTAGCTCGAGCAGAAACGCGGTGGCGATGACCGTGGCGTAGATCCAGGAAAAGATGGAGCCGCTGGACATCGACGACATGCCCAGCAGGGGACCTAAACGACTGCCGATCAAGGTGGAGGGAATGATGTAGATCCCCAGCCCCACACCAATGCCTCGGGCAGCGGCCGGCATGGTGGACAACCACAAGCAAAGCGCTGTAGCAGCGGCTGAGCCCAGGATCATCGCCGTCAGAGTGATGAGGTTCTCCACCACATCCACACCACCGAAGAAGTAGCGCAGCACAGCATACGGCAGCACGGCCACGGCAATGAGCAAGGACTGCGACACCACGGCCACCCACTTGCCCAGCACGATGCCGGTGCTACCCATGCGAGTCATTTGCACAAGGTCCAGCGTGTTCGCCTTCTGCTCCTCGGTGATCGAGGCCAGACCACGCATGGGCATGATGATCAGGAGGGCCAGGCCCAATCCCGTCCACAGCACACCATCAAGGAACCCGCCCACCATTTGGTCCGCACCTGAGGTGGCAGACAACATGCGGAAGCCGATCAGGATCACCATGGCGATCTGCACGAGCAGGAAGACGCTGACAAAGACACTCTTGCGCAGGCCTTGGCGCAGTTCTTTGACGAGCATCGGGTTCAGCCAGTCGGCGTAGTCGGGATTCATGATTCGGGAGCAGGGGTGAGAGTAGCAGCGAGCGAGGCGTCGGTGATGGAAGGTGCCGTGAGCAAAACCTTGGCCTGAGCTTCGAGCGTGCGGATCTGCCGCCGCTCGTGACGACCGTGGAAGAGAATGAGCGCGAGGATCACGAGGTCTGAGCACACGATGGTATTGACGTGCTCTCGCCAGGTGTAGGTGTAGCCGTGCGACATCTCCCAGACCATGGCTGGCATAGGCAGGAGTCCCGAGAGCACCGCACTCGTGATACCCTCTCTTCCATTGAAGGCCGCCATCAGGCCGATGGCGATCAAGAGGCAGACCGCCTGGATGCCAACGTAGAGCCAGTGACGGTGCTTGAAGGAAGGCATCAGTGGCATGATCGCGGCGGGAAACACGAGTGCCATGGTGAACTGGATGGCAGCGATGGCGGACTGAGCTGCGTTGTCGAGCTGCAAATGACGGGTATACCAGAAGTAGTCTGCCTCTGAGAACATGAGGCCGAGCATCAGCACGAACCAGACGCCCGAGGTCCAGCCTGGATAGAGCACGCGTCCGGCTATTCGGCCTAACATTCCGCGACGCACAAAGGGAGCATAGATGCCAGGATGCTCCTTCATCGGCTCACTCAGGGACTCCAGCCCCGCAACGATCAAGAGCGGGATCATCCACATGATCCAGGCGAGGCTGTCACTTGCTGGATCGATCAGGGAAGCGATGCCTGCACCCGCCATCAGGAAGATTGCAATCACGCGGAAGCGAGTAGTGCCATTCTCGCCTGGAGCGCTGAGCTGCTTCGAGGCCAGTGTGAGGGCAACGATAATGGCAGCGAGAAGCAGGTAGGCCAACGAGAGAACCGGCGGGCCGCCGGAGGTGAAGCTGTCGCGGTTCTCCACAAACTCTGACGCCATGATGAAGCCAGGGAATCCGATCACCCCGATCACCAGCAGTCGTCCGACGGTCCCGGCGGACGAAACGGCGATGCACACGGCGGTCAGGCTGATGGAGATCAGCGTCAGCCAGCCCAGGGCGAGCACATTGAACCACACATCGTCACCACCGAAAAAGTAGCGCAGCACCATGTAGGGCATCATCGCGATCACCAGCAGCATCGTCTGGCTGATCAAGGCCAGCCACTTGTGAAGGACGATCTTCACGCTGCTCAGGTGCGTGAGTTGCACGAGGTCGATGGTGCCGCCCTTGGTCTCCTCGCTGATGGCCATCAATCCGCGCAAAGGCATCACCACGGCGAGCATGAAGATGATGGCGATCCACAGGTATTGCTCCAGATCGTCGTCCAGGTTTGTCCCGCCTCCATCGCGAGCCGCCAGCAACTGGAACCCGAGCAAGGAAACCATCGCGACCTGTAAGGTGACAAACGCTCCCACAAACATGTGCGTCCGCAGTCCCTGGCGCAGTTCCTTCACCAGCATCGGCGGCAGCCAGTCGGCGAACTGAGCGGCTGCGATGGAATACGATGGCGGGTTTGCAGTCATGCGGTGGCTGAGGATCGAGATTCCGCGTCCATGAGCTGGCGATCTTCGTCAGAAAGGTAGAGGTGACCGATCCCTCGAGGCTGCTGCATGTCGTAGTCGTAGCGGCTGATTGTTAGGCCGTATGAGATGACTGCGGTCATCATGTAAATCATGCCCACCGCCAGAAGCTGCCCGGGTTCGCCGCTGTGATCAATCACTGTCACCACACCCACAAACGAACACGCATTGCCGACAAACATCGCAGGGATCATCAGTAACGCCGTGACGTAACGACCCGCCGCTGGTAGGCTAGACACCAGCAATCCCCAGAGCGCAGCGACCATTCCGTTCACCAACAGCACAGTGAGGCCTAGGAGTTCAATCATGATCTCGTGTTCCACGATGTAGTATCGGAGCAGCTCGTATGGCAGGATCGACAACCAGCAGATCACCATCTGGGAGATCATGGACAGCCACTTACCCCAGAGCACGCCATCTCCATTCTGGACGGTGACGACCAGGAGGTCCCAGTTCTCTTTCCGCCGATCTGTGTCGCCTTTGAATAGATCGCGAAGTGGCAGGATGAGGTGAAGTAGGGTTCCGATGAGCAGCCAATAAAACACGTCAAGGGATCGAGTGGTCGGATCGTCCTCAGCAATGATCCGCGCCATGGTAACAAAGGCGAGCGCAGCCTGAAGGCCCATCAATCCGAACACAAACACCCGGCTGCGCAGTCCCTGCCTCAACTCCTTCACGAGGAAGGGATTGAGGCGATCCGAAAAATCGGACTCTCGAACCAGGGTTGATGGAAATGCCGCCGTCATGCGCTCAGGGCTTGCTCTTGTCCTTGATCATATCGACGAAGGCATCCTCCAGGCGGCGCTCCTCGCGGTGGAAGTCGATCACGCTGAGGCCGTCGCCAATCATCTTGCGCAGCGCAGCAGCGATGGACTGAGGATCATCGGCTTCAAAGGCGAGCCGAGCGCCGTCGCGACGAGTCTCTACCACCGTCCATCCGGGATTCACGCTGGCCCATTCGCTGATGGATTCGGGGCGATCCGCCACCACGATGTCGATGGCCATGCGCGTGCCATTGGCAGCGCTGCCTTTGCGCAGCTCGTTGGCATCGCCGTGATACACGATCTTGCCACCGTCGATGAAGAGCATCGTGTCACACATCTCGCCGAGTTCGCTGAGGATGTGGCTGCTGATGAAGAGCGTCTTGCCGCGTTGCGAGAGCAGGCGGACGAGGTTCTTGAACTCCATGCGCGCCTTGGGATCTAGCCCCGCAGCGGGCTCGTCGAGGATGAGGAACTCGGGATCGGGCAGCAACATGCGGCCAAAGCAAAGCCGCTGGCCCATGCCCTTGCTCAGCGCATTCATCATGCGATCCGCCAGCGGCGTGAGGTCCGCGAAGTCCATCACCTCCTGCACGCGCTGGGCTCGATCCTGGCCCTTCAGACCATAGGCGCGGGCGAAGAAGTCGAGGTATTCGAAGACCGTCATGTTCGCATACGTGCCGTAGTTGTCCGGCATCCAGCCGACGAGGCGGCGCACCTGAGCAGGGCGCTGGACCACGTCTTCATTGGCGATGCTGATCTGGCCGCGCGTGGGCACATCGAGCGTGGCCATCATGCGCATCGTGGTCGTCTTGCCTGCGCCATTGGCTCCGATGAAGCCGACGACCTGGCCGCGATGGATGTCGAAGCTGATGCCCTTCACCGCATACACATTGGGGAAGAGACGATGCACATCGCGCACGCGCACCAGAGGCTCGGCGCTGGTCGAGGCGGTGCTCGTGAGAGGAGGGGGAGTCGTGGAGGAGTCCATGGCGATCAAGGTGTGAGGCGACCGGTGACAAAGGCGCGGTCGTGGTCCCAGCGAATGCTGTCGAGGGTGGGGGTGGCGAGCTTGGCAGGTTCGGCGGCCTCGGCGAAGAACCACGAGCTGGTTTCAGTTATCGAGTGCTTGATGCGCGCACGCATCAGATGACCCATTTGTCGTTGCACGTCATTGGCGATCCAGCCATCGACGGCCTTCCGATCCGTCGGCTCCAAAGCGACCCGCTCGCCCGTGCGGACATTGCTCGCGGTCCAGAGCCGTTTTTCGTTGTCCTGAACCACCAGCTTCTTGAGTGTAGTCGGCAGGCTATTGATGACGGCAGGCTTGTCGCCGGGGATGAACTCGATACCGCCACGGTTCATGCGCGTGTCCTGCACGAGCATCGACTGCACAGCGCGGCTGGTGAACCAAGCGCCCCCGGCGGTGGAGTTTGTCAGCGCGAGATTGCGCTTCTCCTGACGAGTGGTCACGGCACCGTAGCGAGTGGTGTTCTTTAGGTTGTTAGGCAGTTGAGTGATGAGGGACGAGCCGTCGGACGGGAGGTCGAACGTGCGTGAGAGCAGGATGCCCGTCTTGGCGAACTGCTCCTGCACCACCGTCATCTGCTTCTGCTCAGGGAGCACCACCGCCAGCGCCACGCGGGCTCCGCTGCCGCCAAAGCCATCCTGGAGAATCATCACCACCACGAGCACCGCAGCCCCGATGAAGGAGATCAACGGCGTGGTCCAGAACATGCGCGGACGGCGGTTGCCAGCGGCGAACCAAAACAGATTCACCGGCCCCACCACGATGCCGAAGATCAGGATGAAGGCGAAGATCAACGCCGTATTCATCTTCAACGGAGGTAGCAAGCTAGCCAGACGACCTGCCTCGGCGGGCTGGGAAGCGGCTTGTTTTTCGACGGACCGGGTGCGCTCGAGTTCGAGGATGGAGTTGGCGTGTTTCTCCAAGGCACTGGAGCCAGCGATCAATCGCACCTGCCCCATGCCGTGCTCCAGATTTTCACCCTTCCAGGCAGGGAATCCTTCGGGCAGTGGCAGGGTGGTAGTGCCTTCCTTGGCGGAGACGACCACTAGGCCACCGTGCGCCACCCATGTCAGCAATGCCTGGTGTTGCATCGCACTGAGCGAGGACCACTCTCCATCGGTCATCCACAGTTGCGCGAGTGATGAGTAGCCACGCCAGTCGGACGGTGGCGTCGCCATGTTCACCGTGTCGCCACGGAACTCGCGTCCACCGCTGAAGCCCGCGCGTCGCCACGCCGCGCCGTGGGTGTTTTCGAAGACCTCGCTCACGCCGAGGAAGGCCGTGGGCGTCTTGCCCGAAGATGGCGAAGAACGCGTGGAACCCGATGAAAAGTAAATCATTGCCACTCCCTGCAAAGCGGGGCCGCTGATCGTGCAGCGCAGATTCGAGTAGCTGCGACTGTTATCGAAGTCCGCCATCACTGGCACCAGCAGCGACGTGGTGGACGCCCCCTTCGCCGGAGCGCCGAAAGCAAAGGTGCTGCGCATTTCGCCAGTGAGATAGTCGTTGTCGATGGACGAGAGTGTCCAGACGCGGGCTTCGTCGCTGTAGTTGGTCACTCTGACCGTCATCGGCATCCAGCCCGTGGGCGGCACGTGCTCCAGCCAACTGTCAATGGTGATGGTGCAGGAGCCATCCGTGGCGATGACTTGCGATTTGCCAGCAGCCATCAACGGACCTGCGGGCAGGGCCAGCAGCAGCGCCATCACTGCCCGGCAAAGGAGAGACTTCACATTCATAAGGAGGAAAATGGATTACACCTTGGCCGCAGCCAGCGTGGTGGGCAGGGGCTTGTCCTGGGCGGGGATGTTCTCGATCAAACGCTGCACCACGAGGTCAGGTGTGAGGCCCTCGATCTTCGCGCCGTAATCAAGAATCAAACGGTGACGAAGCACGGCGGGAGCGATGGCGCGCACGTCTTCGTAGCTCGCGTTGGGCCTGCCTTCGAGCACCGCCTTCGCTTTGGCACCCGCAGCCAGAGCGAGCGCGGCACGAGGACTGGCTCCATGCTTCACGCCGGTGGCATGAGGTTCGCCCGGTTGAGTGGCATGAACGAGGCGTGCGATGAAGCTGGCCACGGGCTGGGGCATGAAGATGCTGCGCGTGAGCTGAAGCAATGCGCCAAAACTCTCCGCATTCATCACCGCCGGCACCACGGGCTCCACGCCGATCTCGCGATTCAGCACGATTTTCTCCAGCGTCTCTGCCGTGGTCGCACGCACCTCGAGCTTGAACAAAAACCGGTCGAGCTGGGCCTCGGGCAGCGGGTAAGTGCCTTCGAGTTCGATGGGGTTCTGAGTGGCGAGCACGAAGAAGGGTTCGGGAAGGGGATGCGATTCACCCATCACCGTCACGCGACGCTCCTGCATCGCTTCGAGGAGTGCGGACTGCGTCTTGGGCGAGGCGCGATTGATCTCGTCCGCCAGCACCAGATTGGCAAACACCGGTCCAGGCTGAAACACAAACCGCCGACCTTGCGGAGTCTCCTGGAGCATCGGATTGCCCGTGATGTCGCCGGGCAAGAGATCGGGCGTGAACTGGATGCGCTTGGCTTCGAGTCCGAGTGCCTTCGACAGGCCCTTCACCAGCTCCGTCTTGCCCAGTCCCGGCAGGCCTTCGAGTAACAGGTGCCCGCGTGCCAGCAGACCAGTGAGGACTAGATCAATGAGATGCTCCTGCCCAAACAGAACGGATTGCAAGGTGGTGCGAAGCTGGTGGAGAGAGGCGTGGGCCTGGGGGAGTTCGGGTGAGTCAGCCATGAGAGTTGTTGGTCATTTAAAGAATCGTTTCAGCACCGCGCGCTCCGCGGGCACCAGCGTCGCTTTCTCGACGGCTGCGCCGCCATCGCCAGTGCTTTGCAGGGAGCCGCCGGACTGGGGGCCAGTGAAGTCTTCTTTGGCCGTGGGCCGGGCGTCTTGCAGACCAATGAGATCACCAGGAGTGACCCGCTCGGGGTCGATCATCGAGGCGAGCTTGTCGGTGGCCTGGGTATTGAGGTTGGTCTCCTTCTCGTTGACGGTGAGGTCGGCGTCACCGCGTCCGCGATTGGCGGCACCCTGGCCCGGCTTATCGCCTTCACCTTCGCCAGGTTTGTTGCACGACTTGCATTCCTTGAAGCTGAACTGAGGAGCATTCGCCAATGCCTTGCGCAGCGCTTCTGCATTCTGTTTCAGACGCTCGGCGAGCTTTTGCATCTGCTCCTTGGACATGCCGTTGCAGGCCTTCGGCTCCATGTTCTTGAGCTGTTCCGCGAGGTCGCCACTGGTCTGCATCGCGCCTGATCGCAAGCCTTTGAGCTGGTTCTCCAGCTGCTTGCTCAGACCGCTCTTCGCTTCCTCGCTGAGGTGGGAACCGAGTTCCGCCAGGGTGCTCAGACTGCCTTGCGTTTGTTCGAGCTGCGCGCCCAGCTCTTGAAGATCCTTGCCCGTTTGATCGCGCAGATGATCAGCGGCTTCGAGGCTGGCGTGCTCATACCATTGCTCGTTCGGGCGACGCAGCAGTTCCTCCATCTTCTCCTCCACCTCGGCGAGGTTCTGCGGGTTCACGGCTTCCTCCTTGCGCAGTTCCTCGACCCATTGCTCCACCTGTTTGAGCGCTGAGGGTTTCTCGATGACGTGCGCCTTGTCAGCCTGCCGGGCAGGGACGGGCATCCAGGCTCCGAGGCAGAGGATGGCAATGCAAAAACCGAGCACACTCACCGGGCGCTGCCACTGCCAGGTGATCGGTAGGGCTGGCTGCTGCTCGGGGAAGGAAGGCCATTCGCCCACGCCTTCGGACGCAGCGGACAGACGGCTGCGCAACTGCCATGCATCCTCCAGCCGAACGCGCGCAGCGCTGGTGGATTCGAATCGACGTCGCGCCGCGATCCAGGCGATGACCATGGCGATCACGACGAGTCCTGCGATAGTGGCGTTCATCCATGCAACTTCAGGTCGAGCCAGGGTGCGCAGGGCGAACCATGTCAGGCCTCCGACGATGCACACGGCCATGAGCACGGGCAGCCATCGCTCCAGCCACCATCCGAGATTCACCCAACGGGCCAGACGCTTGATTGTTCTCTCCCACTGCTGGCGGATTTCCTCCTGATTCATGGTGTGAGGTTAGTAGGGATCGCCTCGCTCTGGCAAGCTCTGTCGTGTGAAAGGATGATGAAAAAACGGCAAACATTGGCAGGTGCAAGATCAGCACGGCTGGCCATGATTTGGGAACCAACCTAGCCATGTCACACTTTCCCACCGACCGCCCAGGCACGCTTCAGAAGGCGCTGAAGATCAATCTTTCCAAGGCCATCTACGGCACCTTCGCCGAGATCGGTGCAGGCCAGGAGATCGCCAACTGGTTCTTCCGCGCGGGCGGTGCCTCCGGCACGATTGCCAAGACGATGTCCGCCTACGACATGACGATCAGCGATGAGATCTATGGCAAGGCCAGCCGCTACGTCTCACGCCAGCGCATGTGCTCGATGATGGACCACGAGTTCCCCATGCTGGTGGATCGTCTCGCCACGAAGCGCGGAGCCACCACGAGCTTCTTCACGCTCGCCGACACCGTGCGCGCCAAGGCTTACAGCGACACCACCCAGGAGTGCCACGGCTGGATCGGAATGCGATTTCAAACCGAACCCAAGGGGCCGAGCAATGACATCCAGATGCATGTGCGCCTGCTCGATGATTCGAACGCCCGTCAATCCGAAGCTCTCGGCATCCTCGGAGTGAACCTCATCTACGCAGCCTTCCACCTGCGTGACTCCATGTCCTCGCTGCTGCAAAGTCTGCTCGATGACCTCAGTCGCAAACGCGTGGAGATCGACATGATCGACTTCAGTGGTCCCGCCTTCACCTCGCTCGAATATCAGGACCGCCTCGTCGCGCTGAAGCTCGTTCGTCTCGGGTTGTCTGACGCCGCCTTGTTCGGTGCCGATGGCGAGATCTGGCAGGCCGCCGACGTGCTGCACAAGAAGCCCGTCTTCCTCAAGCGCGGCAGTTTTGATCCCATTACGAAGCTCAACCTCGACATGATCGAGCGCGGCCAGGCCGCCTTCCAGGCCGACTTTGGCGATACCGCCAAGGACAACATCGAGATCCTCGAGATCACCATGCACAACCTGCTTGCCTCAGGCTTCGACGTGCCCGACACCGAGTTCCTCGCGCGCGCCGATGTCCTGCAAGGGCTTGGCAAGAACGTGCTCATCTCACGCTATCCGCAGTTCCATCGCATCAGCGGCTACCTCGCGCGACACACGCAGATGCCCATCGCCATCGTGCTGGGCCTGCCGCTGTTCCAGGAGCTGTTCAATGAACGCTGGTGCACCGATCTCGAAGGCGGCCTCCTCGAAGCCTTCGGCCGCCTCTTCAAAAATCAGGTGCGTCTGTATGTGTATCCGATGGGCGATCCCACCACCGGCCAGATGCTGGGCATCAAGGATGCCGCTGTCACCCCGGAGCAGAAGCACCTGCTGCAATACCTCATCGAGACCAACAACGTGCGTCCGCTCGAGGTGCCGAAGCAGGACTTCCTCTTCAAGACCAGCGCCGAAGTGCGCAACATGATCCTCCAAGGCCAGCCAGGCTGGGAAAGCCTCGTGCCCGACATCGTCCTCCAACAAGGCCCCTGGAAAACCGTGGCCAGCAGCTCCGGTCGCACGACGGCGAGCACCGTGGCGCTTGCTTAACGGAACAGTGTGTGACTCTGATAGCTGCCTTCGTTTGGGGAGGCAGTCCTCATGAAGATCCACGCCCTCATTCTTTTCGTCTCGCTCGGTTTGCTCCATGCGGAGATTCAGACCGGCAGCTATGACATGGCTGCGATCCGGGACACCTCGACGCTGGAGACGAAGGTCATTCAAGACTGGACGCTGATGGCGAAGGATCCGTCGGTGAGGCAGAAGCTGGTGGAGGTGACGATCTGTGAGTGGTGGCCGGGGCAGAAGGTGCGGCTGCCCGTGACCTTCAATGCGCCCGCGAGTGGTGCGGTGTGCAAACAGATCATCGTGGGCAATGCGGGCCTCACGCTGAAGCCAGCGGCTCCGACGGGCGCGATGCTGCGGCTTCTCAAAGAGAAAGGGGTGGGAGTGGTGCTGATCGGGATGAGCACGATTGATGCGATGGAGCCTGCGCCGTTGCTGATGTCGGGCATGAAGGAGCACATGCTCAAGACCAAGGATGCGCGCTACACACCGGCGTGGATCTGGGGCATGAGCGACATGCGGGCGATCACTGCGGCAATCGCGGAGAAGGAAGTGTTTCAGCCGGCGAAGGTGCTGGTCACGGGTGGCTCGAAGCGCGGCGTAGCGACGGCGGCGGCGGGCATTCACGATGAGCGAGTGACGGCGATCTTGCCGGTGGTGGCACCGATCATTGATCCGCCGGGCGGGCCGTATGTGCATGGCATGATGCCGGAGGAGATCACAAAGATGAACGAGCAGTTCATCGTGGATCTGCGGGCGGGCAAGATTCCTGGAGCGCCTGTCACGGCGGCGGACCCGCTGCTTGCTCGTGAGAAGATCCGTGCGGATGAGCGCATTGACCTCGCGGCTGCGAAGGCCGCAGGATGGAGCGAGGCAGAGATGACGGCGATGTGCACGGGTGCCTGGGAGGTGTGCCGCACGACGAACTACTGGCCTGCTCTGAAGCAGCGCGGGCTCGAGGTTTTCTACAACCAGGGCTCCAATGACAACGTCGGTCCGGGGCTAATCGAACTCGGTCAGAAGTTCCCAGATCTCCCGATCTACGTCGTCCCTGGCGGCCAGCACGGCGGCGCGAAAGAGACGGGCTTCACCAAGCAAGTGGGCGGCCTGCCCGAGGTGGATGAGAACCTCTACGCCTTTGCCATGCATCACTTCTTTGCCACGCGTCGCATGGTCGCTCCGCCCAAGATCGTCACGCAGTGGAGCGAGTCGAAGCGCTCGCTGCATGTGATCGCGACCTTCCCCGATGGCAGCGAACCGCAGAAGAATGAGCTGTGGACGGCGCTCGATCGCCATCCCGACTACTCGATGCAGATGGAGTATGATCCGTGGTCGTCGTTGCCGATGACGAAGACGGGCACGGCTACTTATGAAGCGGATTTCACAGTGCCAGCCGGGACCAAGACGGTGAACTACGTGACCGTGCATGCTCACGAGGAAGCGGGATCAACGATCACTCTGTCCAGCCCGGCATTGCAGACCGTGGTGCGGTGAGTGGCTCAACCCACGGGTGTGGCCCAGTGATCGCGATACTCGCGGCGCAGTAGCTTCGAGGTGTCGGCGTCGCCAATGAATTGCTCGGCGACCGGATCAAACACCAGTGACCGACGCGTGCGGGCGGCGATATTGCCCAGGTGGCAGAGCGAGGTCGAGAGGTGGTTGATGGTGATGTCGGCGTTCAGCTTGGCTCCGGTGCGGATGGCATCGAAGAAGTTCGCATGATGCGCGGCGAGGTCGGGTCCCGAGGGTGGTTTGATTTCTTCGATGAGCTTGTTGCGCTCGCCGAAGACCTGCCAGCCCTTCGCCTTGCCTCCCACGATCATGCCCTGGGTGCCATACCATGCACAGCCGTTTTCGTGACCCTCCTGCACATACGGTGACCAGTCGCGCTGCTCATAGATGAGCTGGCGTGTCTTGCCGCCTGCGTTGTCGTATTCGAAGGCGCAATACAGGGTGTCAGGCCACTCCTGGTCATCATCGAAGAAGAGCTTGCTGCCTTGACCGATGATGCGGTTCGGCTGCTGATCCACACCGAGCCCCCAGCGCGCGATGTCGATGTCATGCACGCCATCGTTGCCGAAGTCGCCAGCGCCGAAGTGATGGAACCAACGCCAGGCACCGGGATGATACGTGCTCTTGAACGGCACCTCCGGCACGGGGCCAAGCCAGAGATCGTAGTCGAGTTCGGCGGGTGGTTCGCTCGTGGGCTTGTGGCCTTGGTCGGCTCGCCGCTGGCTGTTCCAGGCCTTGGCGACGAGCACGTCTCCGATGATCCCGCTGCGCAGTTTCTCGATGACCTGCATGATGTGCCCGGTGCTGCGGCTCTGCGTGCCGACTTGCATCGCGACCTTGTTCCTGGCGACGGCCTCAATCATGAGCCGCCCTTCGCGCAGGTTGTGCGAGCACGGCTTTTCGACATACACATGCTTGCCCGCATTCGCGGCGAGGATGGCTCCCGGCGCGTGCCAGTGGTCGGGCGTCGCCATCAGCACAGCCTGCACGGCTTTGTCTTCAAACACTCGCCGCATGTCGCTGACGATCTTGGGTGATTGACCCGTGAGTTCCTGGATCAACTTCGCTGCGGTCGCGGCGCGATTCGAGTCGGCATCGCAGACATACGAGAAGCTGACGTCGGTGCGTTTGCACATCGTCTTGATGTGATTCGTGCCCATGCCACCGGGACCGATGAAGGCGAGGTTGATCTTGTCGTCCGCACTGGCGGCGCGACTGAGACTGGCGGAGGCGAGGGCTGCTTGAGCGACGAAATGACGACGGGTGATCAGGTTCATGGCGATGATTGGTTTGCCCGAATACGTTCGGTTTTGACTCGGGCATACAGGGGGATTGCGGTTTGCTCTCCCGGAGGATTTCGCTCGAAAAGGTATCGTCGCCTCCGTATGGCTGCGGCCTCATCACCCTTCCCATTCCCGTGCGACTTCTGACTTCTCTCTCCTTGTTCCTCGCCGCTTGTTTCGCATCAGCGGTCGAGCCTGCGGTCTTCACCATCAAGACGATGACAGCGCAGATGAAGTATGATGTCACCGAGCTGGT
>CAUJJC010000222.1 GCA_963204975.1 Verrucomicrobiota bacterium
CACGATCATTCATCTCCGTCATCCTGAACTTGGGTGCGATGATTGTTTCGAGTGGCAACACTCTATCGGGCACACTCTGGAGGAGGCCTGCAGGCTCGGTTTTGAAAAGTGGTGTAGATCCGATTTGGTGGCACTGCTCGATGCGACTCGTCAAAAACCCGAGTCCTGCACATGCATCGAGATTCCATCTTCAAACGCCACCCTGGGCAAGCGTTATGTCCTTGGCCCAGCTGAGGTGACTGCCAATCCGGCTTCAGAACTGGAATTGATCAATGCTCCAGATGATAAGGGTCACAGTTTCTGTCCATGCTGTATGACCACGGCCTGCATGCAACTCCTGGCACCACAGGTTAATGACACAAAGTTTGCAGGCATTCGATACTTTGTGATGCGTGACCAAGAGGGAGTTTACAGTGCAGATTTCAGGATCAACGGCTTGGATTTCGAGCCCGGAAAGGCGGCCTTGATCGAATATGCCAAGAAGTGGCCGGGGCGTGGGCTGCAGTTTCGAAAGCAATATGTCGTGGCACACGACTTCGTGATTGGCGATCACTCCGAAGCCTGAAAGGCTTACGCAATCAGCCCCTTCACCACCTTCGCCGGGTTCACGCCGGTGAGGCGGAAGTCGAGGCCTTGGAAGCGGTAGCTGAGTTTGTGGTGGTCGAGGCCGAAGAGATGCAGGATCGTGGCGTGGAAGTCGTGGATGGACACGGGATCGCGGGCGACGTGCCAGGCAAAGTCGTCGGTCTCGCCATGGACCTGGCCGCCTTTGATGCCGCCGCCGGCCATCCAGAGGCTGAAGGCATACGGATGATGATCGCGGCCGGTGACTTTCTTGAATCCCTTGCGGTTCTCGCCGAGCGCGGTGCGGCCGAACTCGCTGCCCCACACGACGAGCGTGGTGTCGAGCAGGCCGCGCTGTTTGAGGTCCTTCAGCAGCGCGGCGATGGGTTGATCGACCATCTGGCAATTGTGCGCGAGCTGCGGATCGAGCGCGCTGTGATGATCCCACGAGGCGTGGATGATGTTCACGAAGCGCACGCCACGCTCGACCATGCGCCGCGCCTGCAGGCAGTGGCGCGAAAAGGTTTGGAAATTGCCGACGCCGCCGAGGTTGCTCTTGATCGGCGGCTCGATGCGATTCACGCCGTAAGCATCAAGCGTGGCCTGTGATTCGCCTTTGAGATCGACCAGCTCCGGCGCGGCGCTTTGCATGCGAAAGGCGAGTTCGTAGCTGTTGATGCGCGCGGCGATCTCGGGATCGCCGATATGCTTGTGCTGGAGTTTGTTCAGGTCGTTCAGCGCCCGGATGCTGGCGGATTGCATCTCCGGCGTGATGCCGTCCGGATTGTTCAGGTTCAACACCGGCGCGGCACCATTGCGAAACATCACGCCCGCATACGACGACGGCAAAAAGCCGCTCGACCACGTGGAGCTGCCTCCCGGCAGGCCGCGGCCCTTGCTGACCATCACGACATACGACGGCAGCTCCTGCGAGGCATTGCCGAGGCCATACGTGACCCACGAGCCGACGCTCGGACGCCCGAGCAAGGCCGCGCCGCAGTTCAGCATGAGCTGGCCGGGCAGGTGGTTGAACTGGTTCGTGTGCATCGACCGCACCAGCGCGATGTCGTCCGCGCAGGTGGCGATGTGCGGCAGCAGATCGCTGATCTCCATGCCGCACTGGCCGTGCTTTTTGAAGACACGGCTCGTGCCCATCACCGTGGCCGATTCCTTCTGCAAAAACGCAAACTTCGCATCGCCCACGATCGAGTCGGGCAACGGCTGGCCGTCGTATTTATTTAAGAGCGGCTTCGGATCAAAGAGATCCATCTGCGACGGCCCGCCTTCGAGGAAGATGAAGATGCAGCGCTCCGCCTTCGGCGCGAAATGCGACACCCGAGTCGAAAGCGGATTCGCGGGGATGCTCGCCTCTTCCGCCAGAAGCCCGTCCTGCTTCAACAACGACGCCAAAGCCAGCGTCCCCAGCCCGCACGAACTCGTCGCGAGGAAATCGCGGCGCGTTTGGGTGATGTATTGCTCGATGGGGGACATGGGGTGAATACGCTCACTCGCCCTTCACTTGATCCACCAGGCTCAAAAAAGTCACAACTCCAAAGAGCAAGCGCGGCTTCATCGAGCGTCGTGCCCTGCCGGTCCAGTGTCCGGTTTGCTCCATGCGGCATTGAAGATAGGCGAGATACCTGATGACGTCGAAAAAGTCGCAGCCCGAGTGATCTATCTCGCGCTTTTCACCACTCGCCCTCGCGCGTGAACTTCGCCTTCACGTTCTTGCTGAACTCGCCAATCGAACTGCCTAGATTGGCGAGCACTTGATCGGTGCTCAGCCCAGCGCTGCTGCGGGCGGCGGGGATGACGGTGTTGCACTCGTTGGCGTCCATGAAACGGGCGGCATCGAGTATATGCGGCGCTTCGTCGGGGTTGATGACGATGAAGCCGTGCTTGTCCGCGTGGATGAGGTCGCCGGGGTTGATCTTGGTGCCGAAGACTTCCACTTCGCAATTCCAGCGCACCGGATGCACATGCGCGTGACCGACGCAGAGCCGACGAGCCAGCGCTTTGAAACCTGCGTTGGTCATCTCATCGACATCGCGGATCGCGCCGTCAGTGATGGTGCCCACGCAGCCGAGCGCGCGGTGGATATTGCTATTCACCTCGCCCCAGAACGAGCCGATGGCTCGCGGCTTGTCGAGGTCCTGCACAATGACAATCTTCGGCCCAGGAACGCTGGCGAGGTAACGACGATACTCGTCGCCTGCGTTCGGATTCGCCGCGCGATGCGCCTTGTTGGTTGGTTCGATCACCACGGTGACCGCATAGCCGACCATCGGACCCATCTGCGGCATGAAGTCGCGAGTCTCTTCGATGTTGATAGCATCCGCAGCGGGATCGCGCTTCGTGATCTGCTCCCAGCCGTTGTAGATGGTGGGTGTGTTCCAGCGCTTGAGTTGGAGGAGTTCGGAGTGAGAAAGCATGAGAGGTTAGAGGCGGCGAAGTTGGAGATGCTTGAGATCCACGACTTCGGTGCAAGTCATGGCGATGGCTTCGAGCGTGGGCGTGGCGGGACCTTTTGGCAAATGAATGGTGCCAAGAGTTGCTGCCTGCCACTTGCGATTGCACGGCTATGGCTTCGCATTGTTCATCGCGATGCGGCAGAGGATTCTCCTCGCCGTGGAGTCACCTCTTGCGTCATTGATCTCCTTCAACAGCCGATACGTTTGCGTCTGCACAGCTCGCGGCGACTTGTTGGTTTCGCCGATGGAGTTGAGCTTGAGAAGCCTGCACTCAGGCTGCTCGCCTGCGCTGGTCGTTCGAGGCCCGCGACTTCGTCAAGTCTGCGACAGGAAAGTGGATGAAGACTTTGTGACTTGCTGATGGAGGCTTGATTGGGGAAGCGTTTATGACTCGCTAGAGGCGCAATCGATTATCATGGCATCAAAACGGCGCTGCATTTCCTCGGGTGAGATTTTTTCCATCTCGTGCTGGAGCATCCATTCGTGGCCAAACGGATCGCGCACACAGGCACTGCGGAAGCCGTAGAACATGTCTGTTGGCGGCATGACGGTGGTGGCTCCAGCGGCTAATGCGCGCTCATGCGCGGCATCCGCATCCGGCACCATGAGCACGAATTTCGTGGCGATGCCGCCAAGTGTTTGTGGGCACTGATTGTGCGGCGGCATTTCATCGCCAAGCATGAAAACCTGACCTCCGATGGTCAATTCGCAGTGGCCAATCTTACCACCAGGAGCGGTGAGCCGATACCTCTCCATCGCGCCATAGGCCGCGATGTAGTAGGCGATGGCGGCGCAACCGTCATGG
>CAUJJC010000223.1 GCA_963204975.1 Verrucomicrobiota bacterium
CTTCGAGTCGCCTGCGATGTTCGTGGGTCGTGTCGCGCGTGAAGACATCGAACTGCATGGCCGCACCATCCCGAAGAACGCTGGCGTTTTGCTCCTACTCGGCTCCGCCAATCGTGATCCCGAGGTCTTTCCCGAGGCCGATACCTTCATTCCCGACCGCACGCCCAACCGCCACATCGCATTCGGCCAGGGCAAGCACTCCTGCATTGGTGGTCCGCTCGTGCGCCTGGAGATGACCATCGCTTTCGAGGCTCTGACGCAGGCTTTCCCTCAACTCCAGCTCAGCGACGAGCCCCTCGAATGGACCCCTCGCATCGGCCATCGCTGGATCGCGAAGTGCCCGGTGAAGAATGGTTAAATGAGTCCGTCGAGGTCTCACTCCCGTTCGCAATAACGGGCGAACGGCGTGCGTTTCGCTCCGCCCACTCACCATGCTGCTTCGACCCTTCGCTCTTGCCCTCCTGCTCCCCTGCTCCGCCTTTTCGGCCATCGACTTCGCTCATCAAGTCGTGCCCATCCTCAAGCAGCACTGCGCGGACTGCCATCTCGGCGACAAGAAGAAGGGCGGCCTGAGCATGAACACGCGCAAGGACCTGCTCGATGGTTCCGAGAACGGCGCGGTGATCGACTTGAAGGATGCGGGCAAGAGTCTGCTGCTCGATGTGCTCACCTCCACCGATGAGGACACGATGATGCCGCCCAAGGGCAAGCGCGTGCCCGCTGAGCAGATCGCGGTGCTGCGTCAATGGATCAGCGAAGGCGCGGTGTGGGAGGAGGGCTTTACCTTTGGCAAGAGCAGCTACGAACCGCCGCTCAAGCCGCGAGTGGTCACGCTGCCCGCCGCCCACGATGGTCGCACGCATCCCATTGATCGCATCCTGGACACCTACCTTGCGGAGCACAAGGTCAAACGCCCCGCGCCGATCAGTGATGGAGAGTTCGCGCGTCGCGTGAGCATGGACCTCATCGGCTTGCTGCCGTCAGCGGATGATCTCGCCGCACTCGCGACCGACCAAGCACCGAACAAGCGCGCCGCCTTCGCGCAACGTGTGCTCGCCCGTGATGTCGATTACGCGGAGCACTGGCTCGTCTTTTGGAACGACCTCCTGCGCAACGATTACGTGGGCACCGGCTACATCGACGGCGGTCGCAAGTCGATCACCAACTGGCTTTATCAATCCCTGATCAGCAACAAGCCGTATGATCAATTCACCCGCGAACTACTGGCACCGACCGGTGAGTCCGAGGGCTTCATCTTTGGCATCAAGTGGCGCGGCAATGTGAACGCCAGCCAGGTGCGCGAGATTCAGTTCGCGCAGTCCGTGAGCCAGGTCTTCCTGGGCATCAACATGAAGTGCGCCTCGTGCCACGACAGCTTCATCGATCGCTGGAAGCTCGATGAGGCCTACAACATGGCCGCCATTTACTCCGATCATCCGCTGGAAGTGAATCGCTGCGACAAACCCAACGGCAAGATCGCGAAGGCCGCATGGATCTTCCCCGAACTCGGCGACGTAAAGCCCGATGCTCCGCAGCCCGAGCGCCTCAAGCAGATGGCCGCGCTGATGACGCACAAGGACAACGGACGCTTCACCCGCACCATCGTGAACCGCCTCTGGCATCGCCTCATGGGTCACGGCATCGTGCATCCGGTGGACGCGATGCAAACGCAGCCGTGGAGCGCCGACCTGCTTGATTACCTCGCCGTGAACCTCAGCGAGAACGGCTACGACTTGAAGAAAACGCTCGCCCTCATCGTCAGCTCGCAGGCCTATCAATCGAAGAGCCTCACCGCGAGCGAAGCCATCGACAGCTCGCACTTTGTCTATGCCGGTCCCATCGCCAAGCGCCTCACCGCGGAGCAGTTCGTCGATGCCGTCTGGCAAGTCACCAGCACTGGCCCGAAGGCAGCCCACGGTTCCGTCTTGCGTGGCAAGCCCGACACCAGCGTTAAGCCCGAAGGCGTGTGGATCTGGAGCAATGCAGGAGCCAAAGCGCAAGCCGGTGAGACGCTCACGCTGCGCAAGCAGGTGAAACTCAGCGCCGTGCCCACGATGTCCAAAGCCATCGTCACCGCCGACAACGAGTATCGCCTGATCGTGAATAGCAAGGTCATCGGCTCCGACACCGATCTCACGAATGTCGAGTCCTACGCCCTCGGCACCGCCTTGCGCGAAGGTGCGAACAACATCGTGCTCGTCGTGAAGAACGGTGGTAAGGGACCCAACGCCGCAGCGGGCTGGTGTCAGGTCATGCTGAGCTTCGCCGATGGCACCAAACAAACCATCGCGACCGACAACACCTGGCAATGGACCGCCGCCGTGCCCGATGACAAAGGCCGCTTCGCCACCGAGCCCAAGGACTGGCAGCCCGTCGCCGTCGCCACACGCCAGGAAACCTGGGAGCGCATCGTCGGCGAGAAACTGCAAGCCGCCGTGAGCCAAGGCGGCAGCGGCATCCCCTCGTATGTGCGCGCCTCACTCGTCACCAGCGACCTTCTGCAACGTGCCCTTGGCCGCCCCAACCGCGAACAGATCGTCACCGTCCGCCCCGAGAACCTTACGACGCTCGAAGCCATCGACCTCGCCAACGGCCACATCCTCGCCGGTTACTTGAAAGCCGGAGCCGCCAAGCTCACCAACCAACATCCGCAGCCCGACGCCCTCATCAGCACCGTCTTCACCCAGTCCCTCAGCCGCGCCCCCACCGACAACGAACGCACCGTGCTCAGCGAAGTCCTCGGTCCCAAGCCAAGTCCGCAGAGTGTGGAAGACATGCTCTGGAGCCTGCTGCTGCTGCCGGAGTTTCAGTTTGTGCGATAGCTGCACTGACACGCCTCCATTCCTTGGCAATCGAATGAGTGCATGGGCATAAAAAATCCAGCGCGATAACGTGCATCGCGCTGGATAATTGACTGCTGTCCGCTGGACTAAGCTGCTCCGTTGGTGCCGTTAATCTCGGGCTCGATCAAGCCGTATTCGCCATCCTTGCGGCGATACAGGATCGCGAGCTTGTGCGTGTGCTGATTGTGGAAGACGACGAAGTTGCGGTCGCTCATGGCCATGTCGAGCACGGCTTCATCGGGGTAAAGCGGACGGATCTTGTATTGCTCGTGATGGAGGTAGGAGGGCTCGACGTGATCGGCCTCGTTATCCACGAGCTTCTCTTCATGGTAAACCTGCTCTTCGAGATGCTTGATGGAGCCTTTGCGCGGACGATGGCTCTTGAGCATTCGGGTTTTGAACTTCCTCATGCGTCGGGCGATCTTGGAGATCGTCTCGTCGATGGCAGCGTAGATGTCAGTGGTAGTCGTGTCGGCTTCGATGACGATGTGATTGGCGCAGTGAAGCACGATCTCCGCCGTCTGCTGATTGTGATGGGACTGGACGTCGAGGATGATCTTGGCGTCAATGATTCGCGGGTAGTCCAGGTGCAGTCCCTGAATCTTTTTGGTCGCGTAATCGCGCATGGCTTGGGTGACTTCCACATGGCGCCCCGTCACCGTAATGGGCATGTTAACGTTATGCACTTGCATGGCTTGGTTTCCTTATCCTCGGTTTTCCTCGTTGGTTTTGTTTGGTGTGAGAGCCGGTTTTCCGGCCGGTTAAACTACATTTTAAAATTCTCGCCCAGGTAACGCTCGCGTGCCACGGGATCATTGACAATCTCCTCTCGCGTTCCATGCAAAAGAATACGTCCACCGTAGATCAAATAGGCGCTGTCCACGATGTTTAAAGTTTCGCGGACGTTGTGGTCGGTGATCAGGATGGCCAGACCGGCTGCGCGCAACATGCGGATGATGTCCTGGATTTCGCCGACGGCGATGGGATCAACGCCGCTAAAGGGTTCATCAAGCATGAGCAGTTTGGGCTCGGTGACAAGACTGCGGGCGATGGTGAGACGGCGCTTCTCTCCACCGGAGAGCGTGATCGCGAGGTTGTTGGCGACGTGATCGATGCCGAACTTTTCCATGAGCAACTGGCTCTGCTCCTCGCGCTCTTGCCTGGTGAAATTTTGCGTCTCCATGACGGCGATAATATTCTCGCGCACGGTGAGACGGCGGAAGATGGATTCCTCCTGCGGCAGGTAGCCCATGCCAAGGCGGGCACGGACATACATGGGCTCGTGCGTGACATCATTGCCTTCAAAAATGACCTGCCCACCATTGGGACGAACGAGGCCAACGATCATGTAGAAGGAGGTGGTTTTGCCCGCCCCATTGGGGCCGAGGAGTCCAACGATCTCGCCGGGCTTGACCTCAATATCCACCCCGTTCACCACGGCACGACCATCATAGATTTTTTGCAGACCTCGGGTGTAGAGCAGGCTATCGCTGGACGGTGGGCGGGCCTCCACTTGAGGTGAGGTATTGACATCGCCATCCCACATGCGGGCAGGCTGTATTGGAGGGGCTGATTTGGGAGACTTAGCCATGAAAAAGTCTGGAGAAGAAGTGAGTGCCTACTGCTGGCGACGAGGCGCGGGAGTGGGGATGGAGATGCCGCCGCCGGAGGAAGGAGCAGCGCCGGGCGTGGTCTGGCTCTTGCCCTTCTTAGACTTGTCACTGCCTGCGAGTTCAGTGCGGGTGCGGCCTTTGACGCCAAACTTGCCATCTTTGGTGAGAGTCATCACGGTGCTGGCTTCGGCAGCAATGATCACGTTCTCGCCGTCCTGCACCTGAGGCCAATCGCGCAGGATCATATCGCCCGTCTTGCCATCGTAGTAGGCGTTGCGGCACTTGCCGATCTTGGATTTGCCATCGGCATCGGTTTTGACAATGACGACCTCTTTCCCGATGGCGGTGGCGTGGTCGAGGTTGTTGGCATCACCGGGCTGGTCGGAAAGGGCAGTCTCGGGCTGTTGAGCGGAGTTGCTCGCGGTAGCGGCTCCATCCTTGGCCTTGGGCTTCTTTTCCTTCCGCATGTAAACCGTGAAGGTGCCGTCGGTAGTGAGGTGGAATTGCGGGCCGTTGACCACCACGTTGTTGGTGTAGGTAAAGACGGAGTTCTTGAGGTCCATGTCCACACTGTCGCAATCAACCGTGGTGGGCTGCTTGGCCTTTGGCGTGGGCGGTGGTGTGATGGCGGCAGGTTTGATGGGCTCGGGAGCCGGAGCAGGCTGCTGGGCAATGATGGCGGAAGCCGAAAGCACCAGGAGTGTGAGGAAAGGCAGGTATATCGAACGCATACGTTAAGGGGCTGGGGGCTTCGGTGCGGGTCCGGCGGGCGCTGCGGGAGCGCTAGGCACGGAGGTTGTCGGGCTGATGACTGGCGGAGAAACCGTCTGTTCGGAAGTGGAGGGAGTGTTTAGCTGAGCAAAATCGAAAATCACCATGTGGACGTGTCCCTTCATCTGCCCGTGAGAAGTCGTCGTGTCAAAGGTCATGCTATCGCCTTCGATCTGAAAGTCTGCCCGGCGGACGCGGCTGCGTTTGTCGCTGACCAGTTGCTTGGTGTCCATGAAATAGGTGGCCGTGGGCAGGTCCACCCGGATCGTGTCCTTGGCTTCCTTGCCATAGAGCTGAATGGTCACACCCTCGCCAAAGAGGCGGTTGCCTTCGATTCGTGTCAGGGCATCAGCTTCCACAAACGAGGTCCTCCGTCCCTGATCAAAGCCCGGATTGCGCACCTTCACACTACGGACGCCTTCCTGGATGAGTTTACCGATGGATTCCAGCCCCGTTGCATCCTCAGCCGGGGCCTCGGCGGTGGTAACGTCCGCGCCCGGCTTGGCCTTCGCCGATTTCACCGCAGGAGCCGTGGTATCCTGGGCGGACAAACCAAGTGCCATCAGCGTGGCGAGGGCAGTGAGACTAAAGGTTCTCATGAGCAATGGCGTGAAGCCGGAGAAGTTGGTTCAACAATGCAGGCAGGTCGGCCAGAGCAATCTGATTAGGCCCGTCGGACAGAGCCTTCGAGGGGTCGATATGTGTCTCGATGAAAACCCCATCCACGCCTGTCGCCACCGCTGCCCGAGCAAGCACCGGGGCCAGCTTTCCATCACCGCCGGTGGTCAATCCCTGGCCACCAGGGCGCTGGACGGAATGGGTGGCATCGAAGACCACGCGATAGCCCAGCTCCCGCATCCAGTAGAGGCTGCGCATGTCGGCCACCAGGTTGTTGTAGCCGAAAGTGGTGCCCCGCTCGGTGAAGAGGAACTGCTGGCAACCGACCGAGAGTAGCTTGTCCGCGATGTTTTTCACATCCCAGGGAGCGAGGAATTGCCCCTTCTTCACATTGACGACCCGACCAGATTCGCCCGCAGCGATAATCAAATCGGTCTGGCGGCACAGGAAGGCGGGAATCTGGAGCAGGTCGATATATTCGGCAGCCGTTCGCACTTCCTCGACGGAATGAACGTCCGTCGTGACTGGGACGCCCAACTCCTGGCCTATCCGTGCCAGCAAGGCACAACCCTCCTTGCAATCCATGCCTCGGTAACTGCTGATCGCGCTGCGATTGGCCTTGTCATACGATGCCTTGAACACCCAGCGCAAGCCGAGCGGATCAGCTATCGCCTTGATCCGGCGTGCCATGTCCCAGACGAAATCCTCGCTTTCAATCACACACGGACCCAGGACGAAAAAGGGCTGCTGCCCATCCACCCGAACTTCGCCGATCTGCACCACTGGTAGCTCCGCCATGATCCTAGCTGATTGATGTTTCACCAGGAAGAAAAACGCCAGCGACTGCCGGACGGACATCAAATCCTGGTTTATGGGTAAAAATTACAGGCGCACGCATGAAAATACAATCCTCGAATCACTGAAGCACAAGAGTTGCCAATCAAAGGCAGGCTAGCCCAGGCGTCCGCCCGATTTCACAAAGTCGATAATCTTCCGATCATCGTCCCCGGCAGCCCAGGTCACACGCAGGAAGTCCGCCGGATGAATCTGATGCTGGGCGAAAAAGGCACGGTCCCCTCCGCAGCCAAACATCGTGTCAGGGTCCATCTCCCCCCGCAGCTTCGCCCTTGCCTTCACGATCAGGCGCGGCAGCCAGGGAATGCCATCCACGGCAGCCGACTTGGGAGGCAGCTCACTCGGAGCGACGGTGCGAGTGCTGCGCACCCCCTTCTGAATCACATAAAAATAATCGCGTCTCACAGACGCCACCAGCAGAGATGTCTCCAGCGTCGGCCCATCCGAATAGCGGCAGTGATCGTCCACAAAATCAAAGAACTCCTGGCCCGTGCAACCGATGGAAGCGAGGAATTCGAGGTCAGCGCTCGAATACCAGGAACCCTGATGGTTCTCGCCCGAGCGGTGTAGTTGCGCGCAACGTTCAAAAAGCTGTCGGAAAGTCGTGTCCCAGGTAAGCGGAGTCATCGGCGCGACTGATAGGCAGCGCAGGCGAGTTGCACAGCAAAAAAACCATGCGTCTCCGATAGGGCGCAGGGCCGTGAATTCTTACTTGCCCCCAATGCCCTGGTTGGATAAACAAGAAAAGTCGAATATCGACAACGCAAACCTACATAGAAACCATGAAGTCCATCCTCACCTCGCTGCTCGTTGTGGCAGTCTCCACCCTGGCTCACGCAGGTGCTCCTGCAGCAAAGAACCCGAAAGCCCCGGTCGCTCCCGCACCGGCTCCTGGCTGCGATCCCATGAACTACAGCTATGCCGAACTCGGCTGGCTCCACCTCGATAACGACTTCGGCACTTCCGATGGCGGCTATCTCGACCTCAGCTACGACATCGGTCACAACCTCTTCCTCGACGGCACCTTCAGCCTTGCTGGTGGCGACATCGACTATCGTGAAGTCGGCGCAGGCGTGGGCTACTACCTCCCCATCACCGAGAAATTCCATTTCATCGGTCGCACTGGCTGGGCCAACACGGACACCGACCTCGGTTCCGACGTCAATGAGTTGTATATCAGCCCTGGCTTCCGTCTCCAAGTGACCTGCAACCTTGAGCTTTACACCAAGGCCTACCTCCACATCCCTGAAGAAGGCGATGAAAACTGGTCCGTCGGCGTGGGTGCTCTCTATCACCTCTGCAAAGCCTCCGCACTCACCGTCGGTGGTGCATGGGGCGAAGACGACGAATGGTCCGTCCAGGCCGGTATTCGTTTCAACCTGTAATCGGTCGAATTAAAATCTTAGACGCCAGCCGATGCGCAAGCCCGGCTGGCGTTTTTTTGTGCCCGAATCTCCATTCAGATGGACGCTAGGTCAGCAGGCCCTGAATGTCGATGAGGTGAAGCTGGCGGCCGTTCTTGCCATCGGGCGCATCCACACAGACCCAGCGCTCGTCGCGGCTGCTGCGCGGATGGCAGTCCACACGCCACTCGCCTTTGTATTCCGGCGGCTGGACGAAGTTGCCCAGGTCGATGCGTTTCTTCGACGCGATATGATACAGGTGCGGCGTCTGGATGCGACGAATGCCCTGCGGATACGTGTCGTTCAGAATCCACTCGTTGTTCTTCAGGTAGGTGAGGTGGCCGCCTTTATCGAGGATGCCATGGCCGATCTCCTCCACGATGCCGCTGTCCTTGTCCTCAAAGAGGAAGTCGCCCCAGTCCTTGTTGCCCAGCCAGTCCTTCGCCTGCGAGAGGATGTGCGTCGCATCGCGCCAGATGAAGTGCGACGCGTAGCCATTCGGGATGACGATGCGCAGATCGCTGCCGTCCATGTTTGCGGTGATCAGGCGCGTGAGATGCCCTCCCTTCGGCTGCGTCCAGCGATGCAGCATGATGAAGCGCTTCCCATCTGGTCCGACAAGCAAGTGATACGCGTGATGCTTCGATGTCGGGTGGTTCTCCATCACCGTGCCCGTGTTCGCGAGGAGCTTGTGCGAGACGATGAGCTTCTCCGCGCCCGTCTCCAGATTCACATGCGTCACGCCCGATCCTTCAGGTGCCATGTCGTCAAAGAACTTGTCGCGAATGCCTGCGTAGCCGTAGCCAGGTCGGCAATCCGCCACGCGTGAGAAGTCGCAACTCACCGCCTCCTTGCCGTTCGGAGCCAGCGCATAGATCGGAGTCGGCAGCGTGTGCTTCTCACCCGTCTTCACGTCCATGATGTGACTCACGAACTTGTCCTTCTCGCGATCATTCCAGATCACCTTCGACTCCGTGCCCGGGATCCATTGCAACATGCACCCCTGCTGCCAGTTCCATGCCTTCGACTTGCCCAGCGGAATCCATTTGTCCTCGTCCTGGATGTCCACCATGCCCACCTCGATCACATCCTCACCCGTCGGCGAGCGGTGCTCGAAGTTCACCTTGTTCGAGAGCACGAAGCGATTGTCCGGCGAGAATTGCAGCTTGTCGTAGTAAGCGAACCAGTGAAACCCCGGCCCTTTCGTGATCATGCGAGTCGGCGGGAAACTCGGCTGTGCTCCCTCTTGCGCCCGAGCCGCAACGGCTCCCAGGGCGAGTGTGGAAAGAAAGTGACGACGAGTGGGATGCGAGAGGTTTGGCATGAGAACTTTACGCGTTGAAAGGCCAACTATTGCGTGGTGTAGCCTAGGCTCCACGGTGTTTTTATGCTCACGACAAGACATCGCCGCCAGCCATCGTTTGTCATCGTGATGAAACATCTGCTCGCCTGCCTCTTCCTATCCACCGCTGTCATTGCCGAAGACACGCTGGTCTTCAAAAATCTCTTCAATGGCAAGGACCTCACTGGTTGGGTGGATGTGAACACGTCGAAGGACACCTGGAGTGTGAAGGATGGATTGCTCGTGTGCAGCGGCCTTCCCATTGGCGTGATGCGCAGCGAGAAGCAGTATGAAAACTTCATCCTGCACATCGAGTGGCGGCACATGAAGCCCGGCGGCAACAGCGGTGTCTTCTTGTGGAGCGATGCCACGCCTGCTCCGGGCAAAGATCTGCCGAAGGGACTCGAGGTGCAGATGCTGGAACTGCAATGGCCCGCCTTGCATCCGACCAAAGATGGCAAGCCCAATCATCCCGGCTATGTTAGCGGCGAACTCTTCGGAGCGAATGGACTCGAACTCATCCCCGAGAACCCACGCGGCAAGCGCAGCATGGCCTATGAGTTCCGCTGCAAAGGCGCGGGCGAGTGGAACACCTATGATGTCGTCGCCGTCGATGGCGTGGTGAAGCTGAGCATCAATGGCAAGTTCGTGAACGGCGTGAGCCAGTCCACCGTGCGCAAAGGCTACCTCTGCCTCGAATCCGAAGGCAGCGAGATTCACTTCCGCAACATTCGCCTCCTGGAATTGCCGCCGGGCCGTGTGACGCCTGAGCAGACGGCCCCCGTGCTGAAGTAGGAGCCCACCCATTCGCAGGCTCGTCCACTCCTTTGCGAGTTCACAGCGTGCTCGTCGTATGAGTGGCATGAAGCTCTCGCTCCTCGCCCTCATCTTTCTTGCCACTGCCGCCCTCGCCGAGGATTGGCCGCAGTTCATGTTTAACTCGGCGCACTCGGGCAATGCGGCGGATCGGGACATCGACGTGGAGCATCTCGGGCTACAAGGCGCGGTGGCGATGAGCGATGGCATCTATACCTCGCCAGTGGTCGCAGATGGCAAGGTGTTCGTCGTCGATGGATCGGGGCTGTGTGCATGCTTCGAGGCTGCGACGCTCAAGGATCTGTGGAAGTTCCAGAGCAAAGGCGGGAAGCAAAACGTGAACAACGTCAGCTCGCCGGCCATCGTCGGGAAGTATCTGCACTTCGGCACCACGGCGGGGATTTATTATGTGCTGGATCGCGCGACGGGCGCAGTGGTGAAGGAGATCGACTGCAAGGAGCCGATCTTCAGCACACCGGTCATCGGGAAGGACCGCGTGTATTTCGCCACGCTCGGTGCGCAGGTGTTTGCGATCACGAATGACGGCGAGGTGAAGTGGCAGTGGGACTTCGTGAAGGAGGTCGTCGGCTTCGATGGCAATCGCTGGAGCGGCGAGCAGTGGGCGAAGTTCTGCGAGGCACGCATGTTGAAAACACTCAAGCCCGGCGCGAAGCCGACCTCCAGCGATGGTCGCGTGACGTGGAAGGATCACTTCGTCTGCTCGCGCGACATCTGTCTCATCAAGGGCAATGTGGTCGTCGTGCCTGCGGGAGGTCGCACCTTGTTCATCGAAGACACTGGCGCGGCACCGAAACTGAAAGCTACGGGCGAGATCCCCGACTGGTCCGGCAAAGAGTTCCCCGCCACCTTCGGCCAGAGCGCGGACGACGATGGCAACGTCTATGTCCAATGGCATCGCCGCGACAACGCGGGCCGCGTGGACATCATGCGCCTCGACGGCGACACGCTAAAAAACGGCGAGTTCGTCCCCGGCACGGACACGAACATCCGCATGGATGGCCTGCTGAGTTTCTCGCCCGTGGCGATTCGTGGGCAGGATGTGTTTCGCGTGAAGCCGGAGAACGGACGCGGATTAATCCGGCACAACATGGACACGAAGGAGTCGGGGATGTTGAATGGTGCGGGTGCTATTGCGCCTCCGGTGATCACAAAGAGTCACGTTATCGTTGGTGGCCTTGATGGATCAATCCGAATGGTTGGCCTCTCTTCCAAGTCACATATCGAAACAAAGATCGCACAGGGAGCGATCTCCGCACCGGTTGCTATTGCCGACGGCAGAATCTACGTGCCCGGCGAAGACGGAACTCTTTACCAACTCGGAAGCAAAACGGACCTCAACATGCCGATGGACTGGCTCAACGCTTCCGCCATCCGCTCCCCCCTCACCGGCCCACGCGCCGATGCCAAATACGACTGGTTCACCAACTACGGCAACTTCGCCGGGCAGAACTCGAACAACCAAGACCTCGCGCCGCCGTTGCGGATGCGTTGGGCACGTCGCCTCGAAGGCACGGTGAAGCATCTGCCCGTGTGCGGTGGCGGTCGGCTTTACACGCACACCGCCGAGGGACAGATCATCGCCTGCGAGCAGGACACCGGACGACTCCTGTGGCGCAAGTGGTGGCCGGATGTGTATTTGTCCTTCACCTCGCCGCTCTTCATCGACGGCAAGCTTT
>CAUJJC010000224.1 GCA_963204975.1 Verrucomicrobiota bacterium
GGCCGAGGGCGTATTCCATGAGGTGCTCGACGCCATCGTGATCAGGGTCGGCGATGGGGCCGGAGAGGAGGGTATTGGAGAGTTGGGCGGGGTTGTGATGGGCGATGCGCCACTGCTCGAAAGGCGTGGGCGCGATGGCGATGGTGGCGATGTCTTGATCGCTAAGCACGCGGCCATAAAGGCGCACGTCATCCAGACTGCCGCCGAACCACTCACTGCTGTTGTGAGCGGCCCCGATGCGCCAGACGCCAGTGGCAGTGGTATTGATGGTGGAGCTGTCGATGCTCTGCCTGAGCACGCCATTGACGTAAAACTTCGCGCCGCCCGTGGCCCCCGGTGTGAAGGTCAGGGCAACGTGTGTCCACACACCTGCACTGAACATGCTCCCGGCCGTGTCGTGATCTTTGACACCGAAGGTGGTGAAGCGGAGTGCGGACCCAGTGATGCGAAAAGCAGCGGTGCTGCCGAAGCTGAAGAGGGTATCCACGCCGCTGGTGTTGGTGGGGTTCATCCAGGCCGTGATGCTGAAGGTGGAGGGCACGGGCTTGCCCGTGGCGGTGGCGGCCATCTGGGTGCTGCTGCCAATGGTGATGCCGCTGCCGAGCTTGCCAGGAGCCCAGGTGGTGCCGCTCGTGAGGGTGGCGAGGTGGCCATTGCCTGTGGCATCGGCGGCAGTGGTGCCCGTGTTTTCATCGAGCTTCCACCAGGCGGTGAGATCGGTCCACGGGCTGGTAACGGTGACTGTCACGAGGGCGGTGGCGGTGAGGTTGAGTCCATTACGCAGGGTGTAAGAGAAGCTGTCGCTGCCGCTGTAGCCGGGCGCGGGAGTGTAGGTGAGCAGGCGTCCGTTCTGCGTGACGGTGCCGTGGGCAGGTTGGGTGATGGATTGAACGACAAGGCTGGCGGGAGTCGCATCGAGGTCGTTCGTGACCACATCGAGTGTGGCGCTGCCGCCCTGGGCGACGCTCATCGTATCGGCAGTGGCGAACGGCGGGGCCGTGGCTCCATCGGGGAAGGTGCCGCCAAAGGCGTATTGCAGATTCGCCGAGGGAATGAGGCCGGTGCCATTGGCTGGCACGGGGTCGCCTTCCTTCTGCCAAGTGAAGGCCGCGTGATCGCCGCCGCCGTTTTCTTTGTGAAGAAACTCGACGTAGTAACGCTGGCCAGCCTCTAGCTGGACCCACGCTGAAGGTGATCGCGAGGACCACGCCATCTCATTGGTGTAGCTGGTGCTGGAGTGGATGAGCTGCTTGTGGCTCTCGTAGGGCGAGGGGCTGAGGTAGAGCCGGACGGCATCATCTGCCGCGATGTAGAAGCGATAGCGACCGCTGGTGCTGGGAATGAGCCAGCCGCTCCAGCGCTGCCCATAGTCATCACCGAAGGGGGTGGTGTGTGGCTCCGTGATCACGCCGCTGCTGGTGGAGAGCAGGGGATAGCTCGCATGATTCAACAGCTCATCCACGCTGCCGCCACTGACGCCGGTGAAGACTTCCTGCCAGAGGCCCCCCATACTTAGAGCGCCGAGGCCTGTGATGTTGAGTGTGGCTGGCTGTGTGGTGAGCACTGTGCTGCCGCTGGTGAACACACAGTCCCAGGTCCCGGTGAGCCGCGCGCCCACATTGGTGATCGTGAGGGTAGGGGAGTCCGTGGGCGATCCGACGTTCTGCCCATTGTGCCGCCATTGATAAAAGGCAGGCCCCGCGCCCTCGGTCGTGGTGAAGCTGAAACTGGCTGTGTCGCCCAGGTTGATCGTGAGGCTCTGCGGCTGCGTGAGGATCGCAGGTGTGGCCGTTTCACTAGCCGTCACCGCGCGAGCGATGAAGGGCTGATCGATGACTGTGATGGTGGCATTCGAGGGTGTGGTCCATGCCACGGCAAGATGATCGCCTCCGCCGCCTTCCTTGTGCAGCGCCCTGAGGTAATAGACCTGACCAGCGGTGAGGGGGATCAAGGCGGAGGTCTGACCGGCGTATTTGGTCCACTCATACTTGGAGGTCCAGCCGGAGACGGACGCGATCTGAATTGCTCCCGATGGATCGACACCACTCGCATTGAAGAGCAAGGAGGAGGTGTCATCGGAGGCGATGTAGAAGCGGTAGTTGCCCGTCTCTGGTGCGACGATGTAGGCGGTGAGCGAGGCTCCGTAATCGGAGCCGCTGTAGGTGCCTTCCAGCTTCGTGACACTGCTGACTTGGTTCGGACTATCGGGGTAGTTGGCTGCACTTGTCAGGTTAGACACCGATGTGCCGGTGATACCGGTGTAAACGCGGTAGTCCGCTTCGCCAACGACGTAACTGGAACTGAGCGTTGGCATCCGCTCCACGTCCACGGTCTCGGTGGTGGAGTAGCCGCTCACCGTGTCTGTGGCGGTGAGTTGAAGGCGATACACGCCATGCGTGGGAAAGCTCGCCGCTGTGGTCAGGCTGGTGGGCGATGTGAGCACACCGCTGGTCACGGGACCGGAGATCACGGACCATTGCGCATTGATCTGTGACGATGGGATCACCGCCCCCGTGGCATCCAGCAGCTCGACGTTGAAGGTCTCGGTCGCGGCGGCCTTGCGCAGACGGCGTGCGGCACTCGTAGGCCACTCCAGCAGTGGCTGACGAAAGCGCGGGAAGACGCGATTCGTAGCGAAGCCGGGCACATGCGGCAGACCTCCTCGCGCCACCGAGCCCGCCAGTGCGATGTCGCTGTGCATGGCGTCAGTCGTGTTGATGTAGTTGTCCGTGAAGTCGCGTCCGCGGAAATACTGGATGGAGCCATCAGGCTGAGCGGCCAGGTTGTTAAAGAACTTCCAGTTCTCCAGGAAGAAGCGCTGATCACGATCACTCATGTAGGGCACCACCATCGCGGTGAAGCAGGCCCCGCCCATGTTGTAGGCGTGCGCATTGAGATGAATGTCATGCGCGGCGACGATGTAGTTCAGTTGCCGGTTGATGAGTTCCTGATCAAGCGGTGAGGGCGGTGTGGAGCCTTGGTAAATCATGTAACCCGACAGAGCACCTGGCGTGCGTCCGCCCGCATCACCGACACCGCCCGTGACGGCTGCGTAACCCACATTGCCCGCGCTTTCAGTGGAGCGGGCGAGGCAATCCCATTGAATCCAAAACTTCTGATCCAGCGAGCAGTCGTAGAAGAAGGGGTTGTTCGATGCATCTATCGTCTTGATTGTGGTGAAGGGCGTGTTGGTCACGTTGTCGATGTGTGGCAGCGAGCGGTTGTCCTGCGCTCCGCGTGGCAGGATGATCGTCGCAGGCAAAGCCTCAGCGATGGTCGCAGGGATCGGATCACCGGGTTCGAGGGGATCGACGGCATCCTCATTGTATCCCCAGTAGTGGCCATCCTCGGGGCGTGCAGACATGTCTGCACCGGCACGCTTCGCCATGGCCAGCCCATTGAACAAATGCACACCCGTGATGTTGATGCCCACATACCATTGATGGGTGTAGTCGCCTACCACACCACCGTGGCCTGTGGCACCGCGAGTGGTCTCGTAGGTTCGATCTGCGGTGCCGCCGTTGTTGGGCTGCGCCCAGTTTTCGATGCGGTTGGCCATCAGCGTGGCCGCGCGCTGAAGCGTGGACTGATAGGTGGCCTGCTCGCCCGTCTTCGCCACATACTCTGAGAAGAACATCACAGACAGCCCGAGTTCCCAGTTTTCCAGGCCTGCATCGACATACCTGGGATTGGCGGTGCCATCGAAGAACTTGTGCTCCACCGGGGTGAGGATGGCGGCATTGATGGTCGCAATCGCCCAGTCACGGATCTTGTTGATGGACAGACGGTAGGGCTTGGGGCCCGCCGTATCATTCCAGTTGGGATGGCCTAACAATCCAAGGCCGGCAAATCCTGTGGGGTATCCGATGTCGCCATTCGAGGTGGCCATGATGCGGGCGTGCAGCGCCGCACATGCCGTTTCATAGATGGCGGCGTATCGGCTGCTGGTGAGTGTGTAGGCGGGGCCGAGGCCGGAGGTGGCAGGGAGATTCACTGTGAGCGTGAGATTACCCACTCCAGGCCGCAGGATCGAAAGCGGCAGCGCTAAGTTGTTCGTCTCCGCATAGTCGATCGCGGCACCAAGCTGGCGCACTGGACCATCGAACTTCGAACCGCTGATCGGATCAAAGCCACGACCGAACGCCGCTGTGATGAAGTCACCCACCTGGAGGCCTGCCACTTGTCCAGGTGCAGCGGCGGTGACCTCGGAAACACGGATGAATGACTTATCCGTCCAGATGCGGAATTTCCCGCCTATAGGTCCTAGGGGCCAGGAAAACCCGGTTTCTTCAGCCGCTTGCAAGCAGGTGCATGATGCCACGATTGCGAGGATCAGAGTGAAGCATGGCAGACGAAACCAAGGCATAAGATGAAATGTGTAACTCGGAAATCTAACCTTCATTGGGCCGAAGGAAAAATGAACATCACGGACAAAGGCACCCCTTCGGCGGGGAGTTTGTCGATATGGGCAAAGAAGACATCATCCCGCATCAAGGCGGCAGCAGCACGATGATTCACCAGGGCGGACGGATCGTTCACCAGCGCTATGATTGAGCCCTCAGTCATCGCAGCGAAACTGCCGTGGAGGAACTCGGAGCCGTTGTAGATCCAAGGATTCGCCGACAGCGTGTCGGGTGCGGCCTTCTGCACACGGATCAAATCATTGAGAGGCATTCGTGCTTCACCACCGTGCTTGCGCCATGAAACCTCGATCTGTGGAGCCTGTCCGATGGCTTCAATCAGCAGCGCCGCCACATGCACATCCTGCACTGGCACCTTGGTCACCAGCATCGCCTCGTGTGCTTTACCCGTCTCATGCACCAGTGCATACTCCAGTGGTTGCGTCTTCACTGCCAAAGTGGCAGGAAAAATAAGCGTCCGCTCCTTCTTCAGCAGCCGCACTTCACCCACGCGGACCTCATTGGCACTGACCTCTTTGATGTAGTTCTTCGCTGCCGCTTGCATGGCCTCGACACTGGGAATGCCCTGTTCAGCAGGCTTGCCGTGTGACGGTAGAAACTTGCCTCCGGGCTGCACCACACCTTGCTCAGGCGTTGGTTTGGGCTGCGATGTAGTAAGTGCGTCAGTCGAAGGCATCACCATCTCCGGTGCGGGGACAGAAGGTGAAACCTGGGCCACAGATTTCATCGGAACATCACCAGCCCACCACCACCCCAGCCATCCGAGAGCAATGACGGCAAGCACTAGAAGAAATGGGCGGAGGCGGGAGACCATGAACGACGGCTGGTGAATGCGAGCGCACGGGTGCGGCTCGACGCCAATCGTAACACTCCAGGTCGGTCATCGCCAGCTTGAGGGCGAATTGCGTATCGAGATTGATGCGATGAACAGCCATACTGTTCCGACGAACGACGAGCACCCTCTACGCAACCAATGCCGAAGTGATGTCCTCAACGTTCGAGCGGTTCCACGCCAGGCTGCTACTTCGCCACCTTCTCCCCATGCGCATCAGCAGCACCTTTGCCGCTCTGCTTGAGGGACTTGCGGGTGGCGAGGTAGCTGATGAGGTCGCGGAGATTTGCGGGGGGCAATGACAAGGCCATGGGCGGCATGGCGGAGACTGGTGGAGTGAGTGTCTTCACCTGGCTGCGGGCGTAGCTGCTCTCTTTGCCATCCAGGGCGATGATCGTGAGCTTCTCGGGTGTATCAACGGTGATGCGTCCAGCGATGAGGGTGCCGTCTTGAAGCGTGACCAATGATAGCCCATATCCGACAGCGATCTCAGCGTTCGGATTGACCAAG
>CAUJJC010000225.1 GCA_963204975.1 Verrucomicrobiota bacterium
GATGCAGGTTACGGAGTTCGAGGTGCAGTCGCTAAACTGTTCGTGCTCAGTGGCCGTTCCGCCTCGTCATCGCTTGCAGCCGGTGACGGGGCTTTTTGTTGCCCTGATGGAATGATGAAATGCTAAGTCATGGTCTAGAATGCTTGTAGTTGCTTGCTTGCGGGCCATTTGACCCAAAAAGAAACCCCGCTTGCCGGAGGGCGAGCGGGGTTCGAAAATCCTGATGTTGGAACTCGATGCGACTCTAAGGTCGCGCGCTCGCTGAAGTGGTGGTCGGGTTAAATTTCTCTCCTGCACGCAGTTGATAACTGCCACCAAGTATCGCCATCCCGCGCCAGCACAATACGCCCCGGTCGGAGGCGGCTGTAATCGTGTCTGGATGGATTGAAGTCATGGTTTGCGAAAGTGAGGGGATTCTAATTAGCTTTCAAAATGCGTCAAATCTTTTTTTATCTTTATGTTTTCAGTCGATAGGAAAGTCACTGATAACTCCATTCTCCGAGAAAAACGGAGCGCTGATACGTCCTTCACAAAACGGTGTTGGTTTGAAGTAAGCCTACATCCCGATAGGACACAAAAACGGCAGCCAGTCACCTGGCTGCCGTTGCTTGTTGAAGGTTGTTAGGCCGCGATTACTCAGCGGCAGGAGTTTCGCCAACAGCGCCTTTCGCTGCGGCGTCCTTTTCCTTCATGGCGATCTTGCGGCTCATCTTCACGCGGCCTTTGTCATCAACGCCAATGCACTTGGCGGTGACGATGTCACCGACCTTGACGACGTCTTCGGTCTTGTTGACACGGAAGTCGGCCAGCTCGCTGATGTGGATGAGTCCGTCCTTCTTGCCGCCGAGGTTCATGAACGCGCCGAAGTTGGTCGTGCTCACGATCTTGCCGGTGTAGGTCTTGCCGATCTCGATTTCCTGCGAGGTGCCGGAGATCATCTCGATGGCGCGCTCCAGCGATTCCTTGCGGTTCGCATAGATGTAAACCGTGCCGTCGTCTTCGATGCTGATTTCAGCACCGGACTCGGCCTGGATGCCCTTGATGTTTTTGCCGCCAGGACCGATGAGTTCACCGATCTTGTCCGGGTTGATCTTCACGACCTCGATGCGCGGTGCATACGGGCTGAGCGGCTTGATTTCGCTGATGCCGGCGTTCATCGCAGAGAGCACTTGCGTGCGGCCAGCGACGGCCTTGACGATGGCTTCTTCGAGAATGGCCAGAGGGATGCCAGGGAGCTTGAGGTCAAGCTGGTAGCCGGTGACGCCTTCGGTGGTGCCGCAGAGCTTGAAGTCCATGTCGCCGAAGTGGTCTTCGCTGCCGATGATGTCGAGCATCGTCAGGTAGCGGCTCATCTTCTCGCCTTCGTATTCGGAAACGAGACCGACGCTGATACCAGCGACGGGGCGCTTGATCGGCACGCCTGCGTCCATGAGAGCCATGACGCCGGAGCAAACGGAAGCCATTGAGGTGGAGCCGTTGGACTCCATGACTTCGCTGCTGATGCGGATCGCATACGGGAACTGTTCCTTGCTCGGGATGACCGGAGCGATGGAACGCTCGGCGAGGGCACCGTGGCCGATTTCACGACGATTCTGGCCGCCAAAGCGACCGGTCTCACCGACGGAGAACGGAGGGAAGTTGTAGTGCAGGATGAAGCGCTTGGATTCTGGGCCACCTGCGTAGGTGTCCATTTCCTGGGCTTCGTCAGCCGGAGCGAGCGTAGCGATGGCGAGGGCCATCGTTTCGCCGCGGGTGAAGGTGGCGGAGCCGTGCGTGCGGGGAAGCACGCCTGCTTCACCGGAGAGCGGGCGGATCTGGTCCACGCCACGTCCGTCGCAACGGTTCTTCTTGTCCAGGATGGAGATGCGGAAGGCTTTCTTCTGGAGGTAGTCGAAGGCTTGGCTCACTTCAAAGCTGGTCGCTTCTGGGAACTTGGCCTTGATGGCTTCAGCGACTTCGTCCTTGAGCGCGCCGACGGCCTTGCCGCGAGCGACCTTGGAAGGGGTGTAGAGGGCGGCTTCGATGCGGTCGCCAGCGATGGCATAGGCGATCTCAAGCAACTCGTCCTTCACGAGCATGAGGGGAACTTCGCGCTTGGGCTTGCCAGCGAGCTTGGTGAGTTCTTCCTGGGCAGCGACGATCTTCACGACTTCGCTCTGGGCGAAGTGGAGGGCCTTCACGAAGTCGGCTTCGGGCAGTTCGTTGGCAGCGCCTTCGATCATGATGACGTCGGTCTTATTGCCGACGTAAACGAGGTCGAGATCGCTATCGAGACGCTGAGTCTGGGTAGGATTGACGATGAACTCGCCATTGATGCGGCCGATGCGCACGGCACCGACAGGGCCTGCGAACGGGATGTCCGACACGCAAAGCGCGGCGGAAGCACCGTTCATGGCGCAGATGTCAGGATCGTTCTCGCCGTCTGCGCTGAGCAGGATGGCGACGACCTGGGTGTCGTAGTAGTAGCCCTTGGGGAACAACGGACGCAATGGGCGGTCCGTCATGCGGCAGGTGAGGATTTCCTTTTCGGTCGGGCGGCCTTCGCGCTTGAAGTAACCGCCAGGGAAGCGGCCTGCTGCGGAGGCTTTTTCTTTGTATTCGACGGAGAGCGGGAAGAAATCCTGCCCGTCTTTGACTTTGGTCGCCGAGACGGCGGTGACGATGACGATGGTGTCGCCTAGGCGGACAGTGACTGCGCCGTCAGCAAGCTTTGCGAACTTGCCGGTTTCGATTTCGAGGGTGCCAGCACCGAGCTGGACAGTTTGTGTGTGTATGGCCATATCTTGGCTGTTGTGTTTTGGTTTGGTTTGGTGGGAAAGCGTCAAGGCACGGAGGAGCCACAGATTTGAGCTAGGTCACATAGAACCCAATGCTACCATGGAATCTCTCCGTTGCTGCTGAGGTGTCGAATAGCTAGGCGACTTGGCGGTTCCGCTCTGGGTGGAAAACGCGGCCTTCTAAAACGACCGAAGGGTGATGGAAACCATCACCCTTCGAAAAAATAAACTTAGCGGCGCAGCTTGAGGCTGGCGAGGAGCGTCTTGTAACGCTCTTCGGAATGAGCCTTCAAGTAGTCGAGTAATTTACGACGACGTGCGACCATCTGCAGCAGCCCGCGACGCGAGCTATGGTCCTTGGCATTGGTGGCAAGGTGCTGAGTAAGATGATTGATACGATCAGTGAGACGAACCACCTGAACATCGGCGCTGCCGGTGTCTTTATCATGCAGTTTGAACGACTGGGTATCCTGGAAAACGACTTGGCTCATTGTGTTGTCTTTATCTGTTATCGACCTCCTTGGCCGACATGTGTTTGTTTTGGTTTTGGGAGCCGCGAGTCAACCACAGAAGAATGGTTTGGCAAGGAGAATGTGAACTTCTCCGAGAGCGTTCATTGCAAAAAATGTTTGAGACCTAGAAAGCAACTCAGAACTTGGAATCGCTCTCACGCTCATCCATGATATTCCCCAGCCATGGACATTCTTGAACAACTGGGCCTTGCGCTCGGGCTCGCCTCTCTTGCTGGCTTGAATCTCTACCTCACGGTCTTCCTCGCCGGAGTGCTGATGCACTTCAATTTGCTGCATCTAGCCGATCAACACCAGGAGCTGGCCGCTCTGGGGCATCCCTGGGTCATTGGTGTGGCGGGTGTTCTCTACCTTGTGGAGTTTTTTGCGGATAAGGTTCCTTGGGTGGACTCGCTCTGGGACACCGTTCATACCTTGATTCGCCCGGCGGGCGGCACCTTGCTCGCCCTTCAGGCACTGGGCGATTTAGCTCCAGAGATTCAGGTCATCGCGGGACTTCTAGCAGGCGGAGCAGCCCTCACCACCCATGCGACCAAAGCAGGCACGCGGCTGCTAGCCAACCACTCTCCAGAACCCGTGAGTAATATCGCCCTCAGCGTCGGCGAAGACGCCGCAGTCGTCGGCGGATCGGCACTGGCGTTTCTAGCCCCTGTAGCGGCACTTGTTGTCTTCGCCGTGGCACTCGTGGTTCTGTGGTTGGTTTTGCCACGAGTCTGGAGAGTCCTTCGCGGTTCCGCCCGCCATATTTTCTGGCGGGTGAAGAAAGGTGCGGAAGCCAATCCCTCCCTGCCTTGACACGTCCGCTGGTTCAAGTCAGCGCTGCATCGGACGACGCGAGTATCCATCGAAATACCCTTCGCGGAACGCGTTCTCATCGGTCCTCCCAAATCGCTGGTAGGCACGTCCCACATCTTGCGGATAGCCGTAACCGCGATCCTGGCTGCCGATATCGAAACCACTGCGATACTCAGCAACCCAATCAGGCCGGTCACCGGATGGATACGCAGGCTGAGGAGAGGCGAATCCTGGCAGTGGCGGCAATGGAGGTGGCGGGGGAGGAAAGGGAAGTCTTCCCGGCCCAACGCAGCCACTGAGCAGCAAGCAGAGACAACCCAACCAGACGCGAGGAACGACGCATTTCATTGATTGCTTCATGACTCCAGAACGTTGGTGCGTCAAGAATCGCTGCCGTCAAGGCACCGGAGTAGGGTCCTGCCACGCCTCCTTCATCTTGGCCTCCAGGCGGGTCACGAGATCAGGATGTTGGGATGCTAGATTGCTTTGCTCTGCCACATCGGACTCAAGGTTAAACAACTGCACCTGAAGGGGTTGCGCTTTGCCCTTGGACTTGCCCTTGCCTTTGACGATTCCGGTATTGAGGTGAATCAGTTTCCACGGCCATTGGAGCACGGCACGCTTGCCTCCTTGCTCGTCGAAATTCCAATACAAATACTCGTGCTGCCGTTGCGTCCCCTGCCCCGTCAGAGCTGGCACCATCGAGATCCCGTCCGTTCCAACGTCCAATCTCACACCGCTCAGCGCCGCCACTGTCGGCATCAAATCCTGGAACCCGCTCACATGCTCGCTGACGACACCCGCCTTGATCTTTCGCGGCCAGCGCGCCAGCAGCGGCGTCCGAATACCACCGTCCGTCATGCTGCGTTTGATACCTGAGTAATCTCCGTTGCTGTTGAAGAAATCGCTGCTGTGCAGTCCCTCAGCGTGGGCACCATTGTCACTCGAAAAGAACACAAGAGTCGAGTCATCAAGCCCCCTCGCCTTCAGCATAGCCAGCACAGCCCCCACCTGGTCATCCACAAAGCGAACGAACTGCGCGAATCCCTTCTCTACATCAGGCCAGTCACGATTCGCGAACTCGCCATAGTCGGGCGACTCCAATCCATGGCCGAGCGGAGATTCCTTCTTCGCCTCGTTGTTAGCGTGAGGCAGATTCAAGGCATAGTATAAAAAGAAGGGCTTCTCCCTGGACTGCCCCTCCAGGAATCCCTGCACCTTCTCTGCGATCACAGCAGGTGCCCAGACCTTGCGTCCCCCCTTCGTTGCCACACCGGAATCCTCATGGGAAGGGCCGCCACTCTGAGGAATCGTCACATTCGGCAGCGGCACTCGCGAGCCATTATGAACCAGGAAGGTGGGATAAAAATTGTGTGCATGGCTGGTATCCACATAACCAAAAAACTCATCGAATCCCTTCCTCTGCGGATCGTCCTCAGGCAGAGGTTTCCCGAGTCCATACTTACCAAAGCAAGCCGTTGTGTAGCCGGCTTGTTTCAGGACCTTGGGCACCGTTAAATCACTGTCGGGGATCGTCCACAGCCCATTCCCACGAACCCGGCAATGGCCCGTGTGCAACCCGGTCATCAGGACACAACGCGATGGCGCACAAACGGTATTGCCCGCGTAGTGTCTGGTAAACTTCATCCCTTCAGTTGCCAGCCGATCAATGTGGGGCGTCGTGAGCATCTTCTGTCCATAACATCCCAGATCACCCATACCGAGGTCGTCCGCCAGGATGTAAATGATGTTAGGCCGCTGCGCCAAAGCGGTTGAAGTGTAGAGCAGCGCGAGCGCAAAGATGAATCGGATCATGCACGCGTGCAGACGACCGTGAGACAGCGAATGTTTCAAATCAAACACATCCGTCACAGCAAAGCACTGCCCAAGCCTCCATCGGAGTGAAACACGAAAAACGCCTTTCACTTTGACCAGCCATCCTGCGGCGCTTAGGATCCTTTGATGAACCTACGCATCCTCACCCTCGTGGCCGCAGCGACGGCCGTCCCATTCATGGCCAGCGCCCAAGACAATGCCCCCGCCGCACCTTCAGGTGCCGCAGAACTGACCAAGCCAAAATTTGCACCTGGCGAAGATCCACTTGCCAGCGTCCCCATGGACAAGGTGAGCTACTTCATTGGCCGCAACATTGGCAAGCAGATGAGCGGCCAGGGATTCAAGCCTGACTTCGATGCCCTGAAGAACGGCCTACAAGACTCCTTCAACGGCAAGGACGCCAAGTATCCCGAAACTGAAATGCGTGCTGCCATGGAGCAATTCCAGGCCGCCATGCAGGAAGTGGATTCCCGGAAGCGTGCAGAATCCGCCAAGGCAGGTGAAACTTTCCTGGCCGAGAACGGCAAGAAGACCGGAGTCACCACCACCGCCTCTGGTCTCCAGTATGAAGTGCTCAAAGCCGCAGAAGGCCCCAAGCCAGCCGCAACTGACACGGTCAAAGTTCACTACAAAGGCACTCTCACCAATGGCGAAGAGTTCGACAGCAGCTACTCCCGCAACGAGCCCGCCGAATTCCCACTCAACGGTGTGATTCCCGGCTGGACCGAAGGCGTTCAACTCATGAACAAGGGCAGCAAGTTCAAGTTCGTCATTCCTGGCAAGCTGGCCTATGGCGAACAAGGCAGCCCACCCAAAATCGGACCCAACGAAGTGCTCGTGTTTGAAGTCGAGCTTCTCGAAATCAAAGGCAAGTAAGCACGCCTGACTCTCAAAGCCGTCCGCAAGACCTGCGGGCGGCTTTTTTGTTGCACCCCTTCGTGAGAGCACCGCTACATAAACCGTTTCACCCATCATGAACCGCCGCACCTTGCTACGCACCGCGCTGACACTGCCAGCCCTTGCTGCTGCAACTCCCCAGGCCACACCTCAGCGCTCGTTCATTGATTGCAATGTCTGGATCGGCACGCACCCCAACCGCCACCTTCCTTGGCACGATGCGGCCGGGCTAGCCGCCCATCTCCACAGGCATCACGTCACAGAAGCATGGGCCTGCACCTTCGACGCCATCCTTCACAAAGACCTCCGATCCGCCAACGATGAACTCGCACGCCAATGCGCACACACCAACGGTCTAGTTCGCCCCGTGGGAGCCATCAACCCCGTCCTCCCAGGCTGGCAGCACGACGTGTCCCGCTGTGCAGAAACGCACCAGATGCATGCCATCCGCTTGCTGCCCAGCTACCACGGATACACGCTGCACGACCCCAGGTTCCTGGAGGTGCTTGAGGTTGCCAGCAAGGCGAGATTGCTCACACAAGTCGTGGTGCAACTCGAAGATCAGCGCACCCAACACGCCCTGCTTCAGGTGCCCGCCGTCGATCTCAAGCCATTGGCCAAGGATGCCTGCATTATGGTGCTCAACGCCAATGCCTCCCACATTCTCACCGGCTTGCGCGGCAAGAAGGCGGTGATCGATACAGCCTTCATCGAAGGCGTGGGGGGCATCGAGAACCTGCTCAAATCCTGGCCTCAGGAGCAGCTCGTCTTCGGCTCGCACTCGCCGTGGTTCTACTGGGAAGCGAATGGCCTCAAGCTCCAGGAGTCCGAGCTAAGCGCTGAACAAGCCGCTGCCATCAACAGCAGGAATGCTCTCGCCATGTGCCAGACGATCCGATAGGCTTCGCGGCATGAAATGTTTTTTTGCCTTCCTGTTGTCGATCTCCGTCACTCTGGCGCAACAGCCCGCAGACTTCGGCAAGCATCCGTTTTTCCAGCATTTCGTGGGCACCTGGAAAGCTGAAGGCGAACTCAAAGGCGAGGACGGTAAAGTCATCACTATCACCGAGGACTGGAAGGGCAGCTCAGGCGGAGACAGCACATTCCTCATTGATGGCACACGCACCATCAACGGCGAGACCAAGTCCTTCAAATGGACCTTCACCCACAATGCAGCAACCGACACCTATGAGGCCGTGCTCACTGGCTCGGAGGGGGATCAGCCCCTCCGGTTTGAAGCCAGCATCAGCGAGGTAAATCTGACTATCGAACTCAAGGCTATTACCGGGACCAACAGTGCCATCACTGTGAAGGAAGTATTCACCGACGAGAAACGCGAAACCCTTGCCAGCCACGTCACCTTCACGGGTGATGCAGGACAAGTCACACTTGAGGGCGTCATCACCCACAAGAAGCAAAAAGAGCCCTGATACTCCTCGAAACTAGACCGCAGATGTGGCCGCTCTCAACGCCTTCACACTGCGCTCGAGTTCACCCTTCTGATAGGCAGCTTCGGCCTCTTTGTTCGGAGCCTTGAAGGGTTCCATTTTCTTGCCTCGCTTCATCATTGCCAGCCACCCAGCAAACGAGGCCGCCGGAGCCTGAGCGTAAGGCTTCCAGAACTCATCTTTGAGGAAAGGGAATGGCTTGGCGAAGCCGCTGATGGTTTCAATATTCAGCGGTGCACCAGGGGCCAGCTCAGCATAGCGTTTGGCATACGCATTGAAGTCCACAAGGCCTTCACCCACTGCCGTCCACTGCACCATTGCCCCTTCGTCCGTTTCCCAGATCATGCTGTCACGCACGCTGGAGCAGATGGTTACCGGCCCCAGCACCTCCAGGTTGTGCATAGGATCTTCCAGTGCCCAGACGGCATTGCCCGGATCAATGTTGGCCCCCACATGTCCTTTGCCCGCTGCCTCAATCAGCTCACGCAACTCCTGGCTTTGCATATCTCCTGCGTGATTTTCGATCGCAATCTTCACTCCCTCCGTCTCGCAGCGGCTCTTCACCGCTTTGAGCACCTTCACACACTCTTCGATGTGCTTTGCGATTCCACCGTCGGTGGTGCGGTCCTTCGCATTGCCCAGGACGCATCGAGCCACCGGTGATCCACACGTCTTGGCGACTCGAATCAGTCCAGCGAGATACTCCTCAGGATTGCCTTGCTCGGCCTTCCAGGTGTTTGATGTTTTGCAAATGCTCATCCCGCCCGTGTAGAGCTTGATACCTGCGGCATCGGCCTGCGCCTTGAGCTTCTTGAGATAATCGTCGTCCTGCGATTCCAAGGGTCCCAACTCACTGATGAACAAAATGTCCACCTTGATCGAGGCAGCGTAGTCGATAAGCGCTGGAGCTTTCATGCCTGCGCCGCGAACGGCAAAGTGATCCATGCCCACCATAACTTTTCCCCCTGTCGCAGCTTCAACTGGGGACAAAGCGGAACTGGCAGCAGCAATGGCAGCGGACTGGAGAAAATGACGGCGATTCATGGGCTGGGCAAAACGTGGGTGGAGGATCAGTTCTTCAATAGCGTGGCACTTCAGGATCGATCAATTCAGACCACAAGTCGATCCCGCCTCTCATGCTTTGAGTTTTCTCGTAACCCTGCTGCCGGAGCCAAAGTGTGGCCCGCATCGAACGCACTCCATGATGGCAATAGACGATCAGATGCTGCGTCTTGTCCCCAAGTTTTAAAGGAGCAAGCTCGGTAAACTGGCTCAAGGGAATCAACTGCGCTCCGTCGATCTTGCAGATGTGCCACTCGTCAAGTTCACGGCAATCGATCAAGCGTGCCTGGCTATCAGACAGCCGCAGCGCCTGCACCTCCTCCACGCCAAGCTCCGTGGGCCAGGGACTCACGGTTGCACGCGCACTGGCGTTCCCACCTGCACGTTCTGGAAGAAAATATCAGCCATGCGCGTGGGCATCCGCACGCAACCATGGGATGCGGGATAGCCAGCCATGAACCCCTCATGCATCCCTGCTCCGCCATTGAAACGCATGAACCAGTGCATCTTCGAGCCATCAAAACGCGTCCCCGCAGGGGGCTTGTCCTTGGTGATGTCGATATTCGCCTTCACGATGTTGCCAGCTCCATCCACGAAGTCGCCATACAGGTTGGATTTATGCCAGCGATCCTTCTGGGTGATCTTGAAGTTCCCCGTTTTCGTGGGGTGATTTTCATCACCCGAGCAGATCATCGAAACGCCAGCCAGATGCTCGCCTTTATAAAAATACGCCTTCTGATCGCTGAGATCGAGCACCACCCGCGCAGGCCCAGAGAAGTTATCCCCGTCCCAGTATGACACGGTGTCCACCTCAGCATTGTTGCTCTGCGGAATGCTGCCAGGATCGAACATATCCAGATACTGAGTCTGCCCGGCCATTGAGGATGAGGACGTCCGGCATGAAGAGACTAACACGGTCAAGCCGGCAGCCAGCAACAAGGGCAGAAGGCGCATTGAGATCATCGGTGGAAGAAAGGTGGAGTTTATCCCGCGAGTGCGTGCGAGCGCGCGACCTATGTGTGATCGACTGGTCTATGTCCAACCAATTGTTGTTATCCTCTTCAAGGAAGAAACATACACCCGTCAGGACTCGAACCTGAAACCTTCTGATCCGTAGTCAGACGCTCTAATCCATTGAGCTACGGGTGCAAATCTGTCGCGGCTAGCGCGGACAGGACGAGCAGAATAAACACCGAGCCCGTCTTGTCAACCGTGGCAGATAGTTTTTCTCTTTGCGGTCACGCAGGCCTCCGCCATCATCATTGATCATGAAATTCCGCCTCGCCATTCTCGCCCTCGCCTCCATATCCGCCTGGACATTTTCTGCAGAGCCCGTCGCCAGTAAAACTGAGGCCAAGGACACCATGGTGCTCTTCGATGGCAAGTCGCTCAACGACTGGGAGAAAGTCGATATCGGAGGCAGTGGCGAAGTCAGCCTTGAAGAAGGCGAACTAATCATCGCTCAAGGTGAAAGCGTGAGCGGCGCTGTTTACAAGAAGGTCAAAGAGTTACCGCTGCAAAACTATGAGATCTCACTCGAAGCCATGCGCGTGGAAGGCGCTGACTTCTTCTGCGGCCTGACGTTCCCCGTCGGTGACCTCAAGACTTGCCTCACCCTCGTCCTTGGTGGCTGGGGCGGTGCGGTGACCGGTATCAGCAGCATCGACGACATGGACGCGAGCGAGAACAACACTTCCAGTTTTCAGCGTTTCGCGGACAACACTTGGTATAAAGTCCGCCTCCAAGTTACGCCCAAGGAGCTGCACGTCTGGATTGATGGCAAAGAAGTGGTCAACACCGACATCGAAGGCAAGAAGCTCGGTGTCCGCCCTGGTCCCATCGAAAGCTACTTGCCCCTGTCACTAACCACTTTTCAAACTCGGGCTGCCTACAAGAACATCAAGCTCACCAAGATCGCCCCAACCAAGTGATGGCTTCCATCGCCGACAACCTTGATGTCATTCGCACTCGGATTGCTGAAGCTGCTAAGCGTTCAGGGCGCGATGCCGCTGCCGTCGAACTGCTCGCTGTGTCAAAAACATTTCCCTCTGAAGCCATCCAAGAGGCTGTCGATGCGGGGCAGACATTGTTTGGCGAAAACAAAGTGCAGGAACTCCTCGCAAAGCAGCCCGTCTTGTCATCAAAGCTCCGCTGGCACCTGATCGGACATCTTCAGTCCAACAAGGTGCGCAAGTGCCTGCCCATCGTGGATGCGATCCACAGCGTGGACTCCATTGGTCTGGCCAGAGACATCAACCGCATCGGCTCTGAACTCGGGCTCTTTCCGAAAGTCTATCTTGAGGTGAATCTGGCCGCCGAGAGCACCAAGCACGGATTCAAGCCTGACCAACTCAAGGAGGAACTCGATGAACTCTACGCCCTCGACCGCCTCTTCATTCAAGGGCTGATGTGCATCCCGCCCTTTGATGCCAATGCCGAGCAAACCAGACGCTACTTCGTAGTGCTGCGCGAGTTGCGTGATGAGCTTCAGGTTCGTGGCGGCGCTCCACTGCCAAAGCTTAGCATGGGCATGAGCCACGACTTCGAGGTCGCGATTGAAGAGGGCTCTACGATGGTGCGTGTGGGCAGCGCGATCTTTGGCTCCCGCTAGCCAAATCTCACTATATAAACAGGCGGTAATTCCGCGCTCAAACGTTCCCACGAATCGCCGCCGTCTTCGCTGATCCACACCGAGCCCGTGGTGGAGCCAAACGCCAGCGTGCGACCATCGCCGCTGATGTCCAGCGCGTGGCGATAAACCAAGTGATAGGCGTGCTCCTGCGGCAGCCCTTTGCGCAACGGCTCGAAGGTCGCACCACCGTCGCGCGTGCGCATCACGCACAGCGCATCGTCCACCGGCACACGCATCTCGTCCTTCACACCAGGCACGAACCACGCGGTCTGTGGATCGGTCGGATGCACCACCACAGCGAAGCCGAAGCCGGAGGGATTCACCTTGTCGCAATGCTGCCAGTGCCGGCCACCGTCGGTCGAGTGGAAGATGCCGTTGTGATGCTGCACCCACTGATGGTCTGGGGATAAAGGGCAAGCCACCATCCGATGCGGATCCTGAATGCCGGGATCGAAACGCTGATCCGGCGGCATGAACTCCGCGAACATGCCCTCGCCAATACACGCCCAACTCTCGCCGCCATCGTGCGTCTCCCACACACCGGCACACGACACTGCGAGTTGCACATGCCGCGAGTCACGCGGATCGACCACAATCGAGTGAATGCCCGGCCAATCGGCTCCGCCACCAAACCACTGAGCGCGTGCCGGATGATTCCAAAGCGAAGTCACCAGCGACCACGAAGCGCCCGAGTCCATCGACTTGAACAAACCTCCGGGAATCGTTCCACACCACAGCACCCCTGGCTCATCTTTGCCGCCAGACTCCAGTGACCAGATCAGCTTCAGCGTCCAGGGTGTTGGCTCCTGGCTCATCGGATTGATCACGTCTGGCACATCATCCGGCTTCGGAGGATACGTCGGGCACGCGGCTTCGGCCCAGGTCGCACCCGCATCAGTCGAGACATGCACTTTGCTGCCGAAGTGCCCGTGATTCACCGCCGCATAAAGGCGACCATCACGCGCATCTGGCAGCAGCATCGGCACCTGCACACCACGAAAGGAACAGCGTGTGAGCTGCCATCGACCCTCGCGTTTTTCGGCTTCGATCAATCCTTTGCGCGTTCCGAGATACAATTTCGTGCTCATGAATCATCCTCCAGATAATGCCTGCATGACAAAGACCTCCGAGTCTGGCCTGAGCGTGTCGGAGAGTCGAGCACGATCTCGAATCGTTGAGCCATCGACAAAGATCACCACATGCGTGCGCACGGCACCCTGATCATCAAGCACGTAACTGCGCAACCCCGGCACCTTCCGGAATACCTCGTTCAATGCTTCAGCCACTGTGCTCCCACCCACTTCGCATGAAGGCGCTTGTGTTTGGCGGGCAAGGTTGGGCGTGAACTCGACTCGGGGCATCAGATTGGCTTGTCGTAGATGTGCTCGAAGATGGTCGGTGAGTTCGGGTCAATGATCGTGATGCCATCGTTGCCGAAGCGCGCGGTCACCGTCGCGCCCTTGCCTTCGCTCATGTATTTGAAGTTCAGATCCCGCACCCGAGCGGCCGCATCCACGATGGCGCAAGTGATGCGCGCATCTTCGGCGGTGGGATACAGGTGCATCACGTCGGGCAGCCTCGCATTCTGGAACTTGATCTGGCAGATCGCCACGAGGCCCACGGTCAAGCTGTCCACGCCGTAGCCGATGTAGCCTTTCGTGCCGTCGGGACGCGTAACTTCGCGAGTGAAGTGATTGTTGCTCGTGCGCGAGCCGCCGCCTGCGTTCCACCAGCGGAAGCCACGATACTGCTGATCGCTCTCCACCTTGCCATCAGCGCCGACGATCTCGTGGCCCTGATTCACCGGACCTTCGAAGTCGGCGGGCGTGATCCAGTTGTTGTGGAAGTTGATGCTCATGCCGTTGTCGAAGTCCACGCGCACCTGCACCGCATCGAAGGCATTGATGCCATCGCGCACGAGACGCTTCTTCTGACCCACGGCGGTGAGGCTCACCGGCTTGCTGCGGTAGTAGCTCCAAATGAGATCGGTCCAGTGCGGGCCGACGTAGCTGAAGGGATCGCTCGACTCCACCCACTTGAACGTGCTGGTGGAAACCTCCAGCGGCTCCTCAAGATAAGCCGTGCCATACAGCGGCGCGCCGATGCGATTTTGAATGTCGTCACGGATGCGCAGATGATCCGGGTCGTAGCGCTTGTGCATGTCCACAGCCACCACGCGGTTCTGTGCGTGCGCGGCAGCGATGATCTCATCGGCCTCGTGAATGGTGAGGCACATCGGCTTCTCCGTGAGCACATGGACGCCCTTTGCCAATGCGGCGAGGATCGGCTGTGTGTGCAGATGGTCCGGCGTGGCGACCGCCATAACATCGAGATCCGGGAAGTCGCGCAGAATGTCGTTCCAGGGTTCCTCGCCGTGATACGCCTTCGGCTCGTGACCCGTGAGCGCCTTGAAGTTGGCCGCCGCATTCTTCGCTGACTTCTCAGAACGCGTGGCCACCGCCACGAGATCGAACTTCACCGGTGCGAGATCGCGTGCGTGTTTGTCCAGCCCCACACGCGCAAGCTGTCCCGCGATGCCGAAGCGTTGCAGGTCCGCGTAGGCGCGTGCATGAACATCTCCGCCGAACATGCCGGCGCCTGCTAGGGCTATCTTGATCGTGGGAATCTGGTCCATAAGGTGAGAAGGTGAAAAGCGAGGCCTGGGCTGCTCCGCCAGGGATGCCCTCTTTTGATACCATTGTGCCGGAGCATGACACAAGCCCAACGCGTGTCACTTCGCGGCCAGCACTCCTGTCTCAGCGAGAATCGCCTTGATCGCACGCTTCTCAGACGCCGGAAGGTAGTTGAACTCCGGTGGCCCGCCTTGCTCTCGGAGGGCGGAAGACAGTCCGGCTAGCACGCGATCTTTAAACTCCCTGGGCAACCCCACAAAGGAAGGCGTGTGAATAAGGTAACTGCACCGATAGCGAAACAAGCGCGAACGAAGATCGAGATCGCGTAGTGAAGCTCCATTCGTGATCGCTTTGCGACGAGCGAGGAAGTCTTTTTGATAAGCGGGATCAGGCTTGATACCTCCTGAAGGCAGGCTCGCCTCTCCCGCAAAGAGAATGTAGCGCACCAATTGCCGTGCGATGTCATTGAGTTTCGCAACATCTTCACTGCCAATCATGCCGTGACCAGACTCCATGAACTCACGCGTCCGATAAACCGCGAGCGTGACCAGATTGTGGAATCCCAGTTGATGCTCGTGGATCATGTGGGTGAAAAGGTCGCTTGTGCGAACAGGATAATTCTCCCATTCAAAGGAACGCCCCGGAGGGTTGGGCAGAGTCTTATAACCACCCGGCGCAGATGTGCCGAGGAGGTTCCCATGATGATCGCCCTTCTCATGAGCACCAGTGACATGCCAGCCACCGAGACGCTCTTCGATGGGAATGGTGTGGCCCACGATGTCGCGCCGGAAACCATCCAGACTGCCGCCGCTGTTCATCGCAATCACGGACTCTGCCGTGAAACCTGGAAGCCGCCAGGACACTGTGCCTGCGTGGCAATTCATACACCGCTCGGTGCGCGTAATCTCCGGTGCTGGACTGCTGGTGAAAGCGGTGTTGAAGATGGAAAACACCGGCCCCAGCTCAGGGTCGATCGCGGCGATCTCTAGCTTGCCACCGGGAACGTAGCCGATGTAAACCTCCTCGTTGAAATACAAGGCGCGCGGATTGGAGGGGCGAATCAGACCGGCCTGAAGGCTGGTGGCCGAATAGACCAGCAGTTGCGACGTCTCGGGCACGTCCAACGCTTTCAGCAAACTACCCAGCCTCGCCCTCTCGCTGCTGAGGTCCAATTTTTCTTCCCCCTTCTGAAACCTCTCGGACCACACTGAGAAAGCGTCCCGAGGCTGTCGCGTGAAATAATTGTGCGGCGGCTCACTGAAGCGCTTCGCCTTCGATTCCTCGGCCCAACTGCTGCCCAAAAAGATCGCAGATAGCGCAACGGACAGAATAAGATGATGAGGACTCATGCGGTGTTTGCAAAAAACGGGCTGCCACAGCTTGTCAGCTACAGCAGCCCGCAGATTCAAAGATCGAGTGGATTACTTCTCAGTCGCTTCACCAGCCTGCAGCCAGCCACTGATGCCAGCGGAGAGGTGCTTCACATTGGTGTAGCCGAGTTCCTTGGCAACGTTGGCTGCGCGGGTGTAGGCCGAGCAGGAAGGACCGCCACAATAAGCGACGACGAGGGCACCCTTGTCAGCAGGAAGCTTCGAAGCGAGGCTGTCCTTCACGTCAGCGAAGTTCAGCGCTGTGGGCACATGACCTTTGCTGTAGGAGGTGGATCCATTCACATCAATGACGGTGACCTTCTTCTCAGCAATGGCCTTCTTCAGTTCAGCGATGCTGATGTCTGGATAATCACCAGCGATGACGGACACGGCGGTAAGTGCGAGAGCGCACACGGTAGCGAGCAGTTTCTTCATGGTTAGGTTTAGAATGTTGTTTATCTTGTCGAGCCGCAGCGGATGCCACAGCCTGCTCCCATTAAACGCCTTGGAGCCCAGATTTGGTCAATAAAATCCTTTGTCCTCATAAAAAAGCCTGCCCGGCCAGTCCACAGGGGACCGCCAGGCAGGCTTCGGATCAGGTTCCACACGGACGCAGGCTTTCGCCCGCAATCGGTGGCACCTGGAAGGCTATTACTTGCCTTTATGCACTTCGTGGCAGGCTTTGCAATTCACGGCCTTCTTGAAGTCTGCAGTGCCGGAAGCATCCTTGGCCTGGATTTTTTTAACCGCAGCGATCAGAGCCTGGCACTTCTCAGTCCAGCTAGCCTGTGTGCCCTTCGGGGGCTTGGCACCACACATGGCCTGGTAGGACTTGAGGATGTCGGCCAGTTCAGAATCGCTGGCTGTTCCACCGGCAACCTTTTTGCAAGGAGCCGTATCGCCTTTGTGGAACTTCTTCATGGCTTCTTCGATCACGTCATCAGCGCGAACGAACGACGTGGATAGTGCCACTGCGAGGGTGGCGAGGAGGGTGAGTTTCATGGAGGGGTATGTGTCTAGTTATGTATGTTTTACTGAGGAGCCAGGAGCCCTGCGAAGAGACTGGCGATTTGTTTCCACTCTGGTGAGACAGAGCAGGAAAGGGGTTCGATTAGAAACGGTAGATCAGTCCTGTGCGAAGCGTGAAGTCAGGAGTTGCCTCGGTAAGGCCAAAGCCCACGCCAACCTTCAATGTCAGGGAGGGAATCGGTTCAAGGTAGGTGCCCGCAACGATCTCGTGCCAGCCATCGCTCTCGAAATCGCCCATGGCTTCAAGACCTACAGCAGCCTTGTCCGCGACTTTGTGACGCACGCCTGCGGCGTAGCCCCAGTTGGCTTCGTTGTCGTCCACAAGGCTCAGGAGATTCAGCACCACCTTGGTAGGCCCGAAGTCTCCTTCCACGACGAAGCGCCCGACAAAAGCGTCCACCCCGTGAGCATGGACACTGCTGCCGCCATGGCTGTGCTCAGCTTCATCATGATGCTCGGCTTCGTGACCATGCTCGCCTTCCTCGGCGTGCTCGTGCTCAGCCTCCTCCGCTTCTTCAGCGGCGGGCTCCGAACTGAGATTGCCAAACTGATAGCCAGCGCTGATTCCAAAACGGAAAGGCGATTTCGAGTCAGGAGGCGAGAGCTGAATGTGAATCGCAGGCGTCACGCTGGCGTATTCCCAGTCGGTGGCGACTTCATTGCGAAAGTCTGTTTCAACACTCAACGCAACCTGGGAGAGAACACCAAACATCAGCGAAGGAGAGAAGCCGAACTCGTCTCCGTCCGAGCCATTCTCCCATTCAAAGTTGGTCATGAGATGGCCCGAGCCGACAGAGGGGATGTGATAGTCTTCGAGAAGGATGAAATCCTGACCGTGGTGAGCAAACGATGAGGTGATGCCAAGGAGTGAAGCAGCAAAGAGGGACGAGAGAAGTTTCATTAACGTGAGTAAAAATGGAGTTGGTAGAGAAGAACAAAGCAGTCATTGACCTGTGCATTGAATGTCGGCTCATGCTCGTAGCGGACACGCTACGAAGCCGATCCCAGACAGGCAGATGTCTTCCATCGTCAGTTGAACGATGCGAAGGCACTCAGAAACAGCCTAGACTGCTCGCGGCGGAGAATGGTCTGGAGGATCAGCGTGTGAGACCACCTTGGTTCCCCATTCGACAGGATTCCGAATGCTAGCGTCGAGGTGAGCCGACAACCGGCTAATCTCCTCTACATACAACTGCACCTTGGCCTTGGTATCAGGAGCGTTGGAATCGGAATCGCGCTCGTTTTGCTGCTCGTGCTCTACCCACTCGCATAAGCTGCAAGCATGGCGGCCATCAAAGGTTTTCTCTACAGCGCTGCGCAGTGATCCTTGTTTGGCAAAGTTAATCAACATGCCAGCCCACGCCGCCGACTGAATGAGAGCCCAGTGCCCGCCCACGCTCAAAAGGAGCGCGGCTACGGCAACCAAGCGTATCATGCGGCGAATCATGCGGATATTGGCGAATGCTATGAAGGCAAAACGCTGATGCCAATCACAAACTTCACCACTCTCGCAAAATGATGCGAGCACTCGCAGCCCTTACGGCTTCTTGTCGGCAGCCGGAGCTTCGGAGGCTTTACCATCTGGCACTGGAGCAGGAGCCGCCGCGCCGCCACCGCTCAGCGGCTCGGTCACGGGACGCTGCATGTCAGGAGCGATCAGCCACTTGGTGGCATCTGCCTCATCCTGGATAAATGAGATGAAGAACAGCTCATTGATGCGCTGGTCGATCACATCCTGGCTGGTGCGGACTGCGAGATGGGCCACCTTGCCGCCCGCCTCGCCGATCACGCCGAGGACATCAATCTTGAGGCTCTTCTTCTTTTGATCCTGCACCTTCTTCTGCCTTTCCTTCTCGTCGTCGTTGCGAGCAGGGCTATGGAAGCTCTGGCGGTCTGCCACGTAGAACTCTTCTGCCGTCATGCCTTCCAGAGACTTGATGTCCTTGGCTCCCAGCTTGCCCAGCATCGCCGCTTCTTCAGACATGGTGGGTGCTGATTTGATGATGGCGAGCGTCTCGCGCTTCTTCCGCTCAATCGATGCGGGGCGGATCATCTTGGCTGCGGTTTTCCAATCCTGATCCACCACTAATTCGAAATACTTCTTCACCAACTCGACCGTCGGATGTGTGGGCGGCAGATTCTCAGCCTGCACGGGTGATGTTTGAAAAGTGGCGATAGCCAGGGTGGCTGCGCATAGAAAGCGGATGCCGCCGAGAAAGTGGGGAGTGTGACGCATAACAAAGAGGGCTTTGGATAACTGATCTTTTCCAGGGCTCGCACGTTCTAGCCCCTGCTATAATGGGCGTCAAATGGGAAGCCTGGAAGGTTGACATTTCCTCGTGCCTCCCGTCTTCTGCTCGCAGCCATGCCTCTCGACAACCGCGATTACATGCGCACCTCCCCTGGCAAGCCACAGCGCTGGCTGCCAGGATGGACGCCGCTGCACTCGATCATCGGACTGAATATCATCGTCTTCGCGATGCAGAGCCTGGGCCTGCTCAGCGAGGCTGGTGCGACGGGGCACAAGCTGGGCGTCAGCATTCAGTCGCTGATGGAAGGGCGCTTCTGGTCGATCATCACCTACATGTTCGTTCATGACGAGCCCCTGCATTTGATCGGCAACATGCTACTGATCGGCTTCTTTGGGTTCCGCCTCCAGGCACTCGTTGGCGCGCGCAGTTTCGTGCTGATTTACATCGTGTCGGGCGTGATCGGAGCCTGTCTTGAGATGGTCATCGGCTATTATGCCAGAGCAGGCAGCGGGCCAGACATCATTGGTGCCTCGGCCTGCTTCTGCGGCGTGATGATGGCGTATGCCTCCATCTTGCCTGACGAGAATATCATTGAGCGCGTCTATTTCATTCTGCCCATCAATGCCCGCCTCTGGACGCTGGCCTCCGGGCTGATGGCGCTGGAGGCGATCCTGGGAGCCAGCACGCTGCTCTGGGCTTTTGCTGCTGATCATTGGGGCCAGAATGCCTACTTCGCCCACATCGGCGGAGCGCTCGCCGGGTGGAACTACGTCCGTCTCATGGGCTATGGCGGCACTCCCATGACCTACGAGCGCCTGTGGCGGGAACGCCAGCCCACGCGGCAAAGACGACGCCGTGAGGTCGCTCGCATACGCCGTGAACGCGCCACGCCCGAGTTTGATGAAGAGGCTCTTCGCCGCTCTCGCCAGACACCTCATCGCAACTCCATTCCGCTGATGGATGAGGTGGACCGTGTTTTGGACAAGATCAATACCCACGGCATGGAGACGTTAAGCGATGATGAACGCCGCCTGCTCGATGCTGCTAGCCGTGATCTCAGCCGCCGCAAATCGACGACCGGGAAACCATGAGCCAGGTGGTTAAGGCCATCTTCTGGACGCTCATCGCATCTGCGTGCATTGGCTTGTTAGGCCCCTGGCACACGATCCTGGAGCAATGGCAGCTCAAACCTGTTGTAGCGACCGTCAATGGACAGGCCATCTCACAGGAGACCCTCGCGATGGCACTACGCCAGCAACTCTGGCGGCGTGGCGAATCGTGGGATGCATTACCTCATAAAGCGGCAATCCAGCTTCGCGCCCAGACGCTTGAACAACTGATCGATTCACAGTTGATCCCATCAGCAGGCGAATCCGCGCCAGCAAAGGCTGAGGAAGAGCTTCACGGATTCCAGCGCCAGCTCGCCTTTGAAACCAACCGCTACTCGTCCGCCCTCGCCAGCCAGCGACTCAGTGAAGCAGAGTTTCGCGTCCGCATTCAGCAGCAACTCCAGGCCGAAGCCTCATTCGAGTCCCTCGTTTCCATCCCTCTTGATGACAACGCTGCGCGCTCCTGGTTTGACCTCCACCTCCAGGAACTGAAGGCTCCCCGCGTGTGGCGAGTGGCTCATGTGTTCCTCTCCAACCATGATCCCGCCAAGGCTGATCGGACCGAGGAAATCCAGCGTTTGTCCACCTTGCTGCTCACCGGCCTCGCGAGTTTTGACGACGTTGTCGCCCAGCACTCTGAGGATGAGAGAACCAAGCTCCGTCGGGGCGACCTCGGATGGTTTGGCACATCGAGAATGCCCGCCGATTTTATCCAAGCGGTCGAGTCCCTTCGCCCTGGAGCCATCAGCCCACCAGTCCAAACCAAGCTCGGCTGGCATCTGCTGAAACTCATTGATTCCAAACCCGCTCGCGATCTCACCTTCGAAGAAACTCGCGAAGAGATCATGGCCCATCTGCGCAACGAACAACGACGCGCTTCCATCGAAACAGTCCTCGCCAGGCTCAGAGCCTCCGCCGTTATCCAACGCAACGAAGCCGTCATCAACGCGACGACTCCCGCGCCTTGAGAATCCCAGCCTCCATCGCTATAGCACACCCATCATGAGCAACTCCATCACCAAACATGTAGGCGTCATCGGCCTCGGCATCATTGGCAGCCGCATCGCAGCCAATGTGGCCAAAGCTGGCTACGAAGTCTTCGTCTGGAGCCGCTCGCCCCATGCGGTGCCGAACTTCCTCTCCAGCCCTCGCGAAGTCGCCGAAACCGCCACCGTTTTGCAGCTCTTCGTTCGCGACGATTCCGCACTCCTGGCCGCCATGCATGACATGCAATCTGCGCTCACCCCGCGTCACATCGTGATGAATCATGCCACCGTCAGCCCTAACGCCACGATGAAGGCCGCCGAGATCGCATCCAAGCAAGGCGCAGGTATTCTTGATGCGCCCTTCACCGGTAGCAAGATGGCTGCCCAGAATGGCAAGCTCGTCTATTACATTGGTGGCGATGAGGGCTTGCTCGATCAGGTGCGGGACATCCTGTCCGCGAGCAGCACGCAGATCATGCATGTGGGAAAGATCGGCGATGCCACGGTGCTCAAGATTGCGACGAATGCGATCACGGCGGTCACGGTGAAGGGCGTGGAAGAGGCCCTCGCCATCACCCGCGCTCAAGGCATCGAACCGCAGAAACTCCTCGAAGCGCTCCAGCCGAATGCCAACTACTCACCGCTGATCGGCATGAAATTACCGGCGATTATCCACCAGAACTTCGAAGCCCACTTCTCCCTGCGAAACATGCTCAAAGACGCGGACTTCGCCCGTGATCTGGCTGCCAAGGCGAAGCTCAGCGTGCCCGCGATTGATGCCATGGCCGCCGCCATGCGCAGCCAGCTTGAGGCTGGCAATGGTGATAAAGATTTCTCCGTAATCGGCCTGCAACCATGACTCCCGAATTATTCCACCAAGTCGAATCCCACGGTGGTGCCGTCGATTTGTCCACCCGCGCTAAGTTCCGCCTCACAGGCACGGATCGCGTGCGCTACCTGAATGGCCAGGTCACCAATGATGTGCGTGCTGCGCGGCTGAACGAGGCGCTTTACGCCTGCGTCACGGACCTCAAGGGTAAGATCGTTGGCGACATCTTCATCCACGCTGACAGCGACTCTCTCATCATTGATGCCGAGGCCGATCTTCGTGAAGTCCTCGCTCCTCGACTGGAACGTTACATCATCGCGGACGACGCTGAACTGAGCGACATCACTGAGGACTGGCATCTGTGGCATGTCTTCGGAGCCGCCTCGATGCAGGCGGTGGACGGTGACGTCCAGGTAAAGTGCAGCCGCCTTGGCCTCCCTGGCATGGACCTCTGGCAGCCAGCCTCCAGTCCCGGACCAGCGCTCTCATGCCCCGTCTTATCTGCCGCCGATTTCGAGACCTACCGCATTGTGCGTGGCATTCCACGCTACCCGAACGAACTCCATGGCGAGACCTTCCCTCCCGAGGCCGGTCTTGAATCAACGGCGATGAGCTACACCAAGGGCTGCTACATCGGACAGGAAGTGCTCTCGCGCATCCGCACCACGGGCAAGATGCCACGCACCTTGATTCGATGGACCTCTGACCAACCAATCTGCCTAGGCGATGAAGTTCTCTGCGATGACAAGGCTGTGGGCGTGATCACCAGCACCGCCAGTCACCCTGTGAGCCAGCTCACGATAGGCCTCGCCTTTGTGAAGCAAGGCGTGACCGGCACACTTCGCACGACCAGCGGCTCATCCCTTGCCCGCATTTGATCGCGCGCGGCTCGCGCGGAGAGGGTGGGATTCGAACCCACGTTAGCTTTCGCTAAGCCAGTTTTCAAGACTGGAGCCATAAACCACTCGACCACCTCTCCTGTTGTCGCGTCGCTGACGGGCGGATCATGATTCAAAGAGGCGCTTCTTGCAAAGGGAACTTCGCTGGCTTGAGCATGTTGGCATGAAAGTCTTGATCGCCATGGACAAATACAAGGGCAGCCTCACGGCGATGCAGGCAGGCGAAGCTGTGGCAGCAGCGCTGCGGCGTGTCTGGCCCGAGGCTGAGTGCGCGCTGTGCCCGATCGCTGATGGAGGCGAAGGCACCACCGATACCCTGATTGCCGTGCTGCATGGCGAGAGGGTCGCGGTCGCCGTTCACGATGCGCAGGGCCGCATGGTGGAGGCAATCTATGGCATGACGAGCGATGGCACGGCCATCATGGAGATGAGCGTGGCCTCGGGTCTGGCCATGGTCAGCGACTTGCCGCTCGATCCCTGGACCGCCAGCACAGCAGGCACTGGCGAGATGATGCTCGATGCCATCCGGCGCGAAGCTACCCGGATCATCATTGGCATCGGTGGCAGTGCCACGAACGAAGCCGGCGTGGGCATGGCCCAGGTGCTCGGGTTCCGGTTTCTCGATGAAGGCGGCAACGTCATCGAACTCCTCCCGGCCGAGCTGGAGCGCGTGATGGCCATCGAACCCTCCACCATGACGATGCCTGAGGTGCTGGTGGCCTGCGACGTGGACAATCCCCTGCTCGGACCCCGAGGTGCCTCGCATGTCTATGGCCCGCAAAAAGGCGTGAAGGATGTCGGCGCGAATGATAAACGACTGCGGCGCATGGCCGATCTCGTGGCTCGAGACCTCGGTTGCGATCATCGCGATGAACCCGGTGCTGGGGCGGCGGGCGGACTGGGTTTCGGATTGATGAGCTTCTGCAAGGCGAAGCTCGTGAGTGGATTCGACCTCATCGCCGACGTGACGAAGCTGGAGCAGCACATCGCCGCTTGCGATCTCGTCATCACCGGCGAGGGCAAGGTGGACTCCCAGACGCTCCACGGCAAAGGCCCTGCAGGCGTGGCCGAGATGGCCAGACGACATGGCAAGCCCGTAGTGGCCATCGCCGGTGCCGTGGAGGATTCGTCAGCCGTGCGGGCGAAGTTTGACGAAGCCTGGGCCGTGAAGCCTGCCGAGATGCCCCTGGCCGAGGCCATGCGACGGGGTGCCGAGTTGATTGAAGAAACAGTTGTGCGCCACGCCGCGCGGCTTAGAGAACTCGTTCTATGAGCAAGAAAGTCGTTCTGTTGTTTAGCGGTCAAGGCGCACAAAAAGTAGGCATGGGCAAGGATCTCGCGGAGGCCTTCCCAGTGGCAAAGGCACTCTTCGATCAAGCGGATGCAGCGCTCGGATTTTCGCTGACGAATGTGATGTTCGACGGTCCGATGGAGGAACTCACCAAGACCAGCCGGTGCCAACCGGCGCTGTATGCTCATGGCCTCGCCTGCCTCGCCGCTCTCAAGGAAAAAGTGCCCGGACTCGAAGTTGTTGCCGCCGCTGGTCTTTCGCTCGGTGAGTTCACCGCCCACTCAGCCGCCGGCACCTTCGACTTCGCCACCGGCCTGAACCTCGTCTTCCAGCGCGGCAGCTTCATGGAAGAGGCCTGCGAACAAACGCGCGGCACCATGCTAGCGCTGCTCGGAGGCGAGGAGTCCGCCATTCGCAAACTCGCCGCCGAATGCGATGTCGATGTGGCCAACCTCAACGCTCCCGGCCAGATCGTGCTCAGCGGCAGTGTGGAAGGCATCGAAGCCGCCGCTGCCAAATCGAAGGAGAAAGGTATCAAGCGCGCCATCCCGCTTCCCGTGGCCGGTGCGTATCACAGCCGCCTCATGAAGAGCGCCCAGGACAAGCTGGCCACCGTGCTCGACAGCGCTCCCATCGCGGAACCTTCGGTGCCCGTGGTCTGCAATTTCGAAGCCCGTCCCGTGAAGTCCGCTGACGAAATCCGCACCACGCTCACGGCCCAAGTGACCGGCAGCGTGCGCTGGGTAGAGTCAGTGCAGCACCTCGTGGCCCAAGGCCACACCTTATTCGTCGAACTCGGCCCCGATGCCACGCTCGCTGGCTTGGTCGGCAAGATCGACAAGTCCGTGAAAGTGATCTCGATCAAGGATGTCGCGACTCTGGGTGCGTCCGTGGAGGAGCTGAGTGCCTAGCTCAGCGATCCCCCGTCGGCTGATGGCGTTGCATCGAAAGGGTTTTCAGCAGCGCCAGCAGACGATCCATTGCCGTCATTCGCCCCAGCATGGTGAGGCAGAGGAAGAGTAGCAGTCCGCAGTTGGCGAGCGGGACGGGATCGCGCGTGCATTGGCAGATGAACGCGATGCCAGCGCTTGTGCCGAGCCCAAGCGTCACCCACTCGCGCACGGTCTGGCATCGTGTGCGTGAGTTCGAGTGAGAGAGTAGGCGAGCGGGTTTCATGCAGCAGGTTCGGGATCGAGTTTCAAGACTTGGCGCAGGATCTTGCGCTCTTCGCTGGGGAGACTGAGCAGCACGCCTTCGTCCTTGGTCTTGTAGTAGGCGATGCCGGTGCGAAGGAGACGAAGGGGGATTTCGAGCTGCTGGCGATCTTCGGACTTCAGCGAGTCGGCTGCGGCGGTCCAGGCTACAGCCCATGCGTCATAAGCCTTGGGAGTCAGATGTCCTGCTCCCAGTGTTGGCAAGTGTTGAACAAGGGCCTCGCCAAGTGCTCCCAATATTCCGAATGCAGCAAATCGCGGAACGAATCGACAGACTTCCGTAGTCCAAAGTTCAAAATTCATGCCTCGCAAGAATACGGCTCCAACAACGATCTCAGCAGGCCAATGGGCCATTTTAGTTAGCCAGGCGTGATCACCTTCTTCACGTGCGGTAGAAAATAGACGATCAATGTCGGCAAGCGCCGCATCATGTTTCGCTTCGGCGACCTTTATTGATGCCAGCACCAGCAACGCTTTGCACAGGTGTTGGAACGGAGCTGACTGCAAGAGGGCAATTTTTTCCAAGTCTGAGCGCGCAGTCGCTGCGTCTTTTAGTTTGGTAGCTACAGACGCGCGAAGTGCAAGAGCTGCGGCCAACTCTTCCGGTTCGACTTCATCATCGTCAATCACAAAAGATACATCACGAAACGCTTCTTCATACTTGCCCTGACTGGCGTAATAACCGGCTCTTTGCCCGAGGGCGAATCGTCTACGCGCGGGAAGATCCGCTGAGTAACCGACGATTTTGTTCAGTGCATCAAATGCACCAGAATAGTCGCCACTTCTCTCCTTCGTAGCGAAAACCGAAGTCCATGCTGTAGCCATCGTTTGATCTTCGCTCGATCGCTCACTCGCGAGTTCTAAGGAACGATTGCTGTCAGCAATCGCTCGGGAATGTTGATCCGACATCAGCAGTGCCAGTGCCCGTGAAGCATATGCACCAACAAGACATACGTGATCGCTATCACCATCGCTGATGGCGATAGCGCGACTGTAAGCAGCGATAGCATCATCGCTGCGCCGACGTTGCATCAGAGTAGCTCCGAGCCGAATCCAGTCGGGTGCCAAACCACTTTCCGTCGCAAGACATTGCATAGTGGAGATTGTGTCGTCATCACATCTGTCGTAGTTCAATTCACACAGACACCGTCGCAGTATCTCGTGGCGGAGATTTGGTTCATCGGAATTGATCAGTTCCAGCGCAGCTTCGAAGTAGGCCCGAGCTGCGACCTCGGACGGAAGCCTGACCAGCCATTCTTCAATATCCGATTTGTCATACCACACCCGCAAGAAGTCCACGATCAAACTCAGTGGCTTCCGATCATGAGTCTCCTTCACTTGCAGCGCCAGGCGCATCAAGGGCTCTGACAGTTCGTAAAGCACTTCACGCCCGCGTTCGTTACCTCGCACGTAGCGATAGTCGCGGAGAATCTTGAGCTGATTCGCGATGGTTTGATGCGAGGCGAACATGCCTTCGGCGATCTGTTTTACCGGAACAGGAAAGCGCTGATGGCAGAGGTATTGAACGATCTCGCGCTGCTGTGCGGAGAGCCAGCGGAGGCGCTCCTGGTAGTAGCTGGTGAGTTGTTGATCGGCGGTTTCTTCGAAGGGGCGGACGAGATCATCGAGCATCTCGACGGTGAGGAAGCTGGAGAAGACCATGTAGATCCTCGGGTTGCCCCCGGCGAGGTCGTGGATGGCTTGCACGCGGGCGTGGCCGGTGGGGGTGGCGAGGTAGGCTTCGAGCTTGTCGTCGCGATTGAGTTTGGCGACGTTCCTCAACAGCGTGATGGCTTCATCGACGGTGAGGTTGTCGAGATGGCGGGTGTCGAAGAAACCGAAGAAGGGTTCGGTGCGCTCGGAGACGCCGTCGAAGAGGCTCTGCGCGGTGCCGACCGTGGCGAAGACGGGGTGGTTCTGAACGAAAGCGCGCCAGGTGCGTTGTTCCTCGACGGGCATGTCTTTGAACAGGGAGTCGAGGTTCTCCATGATGACGACGATGGTGCGTTTCCCCAGGTGCTCCAGCAGACTAGCTCCGAGGAGTTCGCGAGCTTGATCGGGCTTGTGCCCATAGACGCGCTGGAGGTCGGCGGCGGGGAACTCATCGGGGTAGCGCTGGGTGAGATCGCGGTAGATGAGGATGAGCAGCTTCAGGAAGCTGGTGGCGGTCTCGTCTTCATTGAGCCAGGCAAGGCGCATCTTGGTCTGGAGCTTGGGCAGCTTTTTCAACCGGTGGACAATGAGGCTGACGAGGTTGGTCTTGCCGATGCCGCGTGGTCCGATGAAAAGGAGATGGTGCTTGTTGTCGGTGAGCACGCTGTCGCGGATGCGCTCGACGCTTTCGGCGAGCAGGTCGTGACGCTGGACGAGGATTTTCTCCAAAGCCTCGGGGTCGGTGCGCTGCGGTGAGAAGCGGGATAGGAAGGGGCGATCAAGCATGGGAAAAATGGGTTAGAGGCTGCGAGACAGACGCCACCAGCGACGGATGAGGCCGAGGTAGAAGCGGTAGTGGTTGTCTTCGGTGCGGACGAGATAGTGATCGCGGCACAGCAGGCCGAGAAGGTTGCGCAGGCGCTCGTCATCGACCTTCATCCGTGCGGCGACCTCACGGCGGATGGCCTGGAAGGGCATGGTGTCGGTGACGGCGAGGCTGTCGAGCACCTCCAGCGCGATAGGTTCGTCTTTGCCATAGTAGGGTGTGAGCCGCTCGCGGTAGTGCTGGAGATCCCAGTCGTTGTTGTCCGAGGTGATCTCGCGATGCAGCACGGTCTGGATGCTCTTCGGCGTGATGGCACTGTTGCGCGGCAGGCGGGAGATGAGCTTGTGAACGTAGAAGGACACGCAGCCCACGGCGTCGGCGATGACTCGTGCGCACTCGGCGCGTTCGTCGCACTTGATGCCGTCGCCTTGCAATAGATCGTCAGCGAGCGTGATGGCGTCCGCCTCGGCAAGTGGTCCAGGCTGAACGAGTTCCATGCGGTTGAGCGGGGAGTTGTTGTAGCCGTGCTGCTTCAATTCGCTGAGGATGTGATGCAGCCCGATGGAACCTGTGAGCAAGAGTCGGATGCGATCATGATCCTGACCAAGCGAGCGCAGCACATCGAGCACTTCCATGGCAACGGCAGGGCTTTCGCGCTTGGCGATATTGTCGAGTAGGAAGGGCACTTCGTCCCAGAAGAAGACCATGCGCTGCGTGGAGGCGAGCGCGACCATGGCTTCCTCAATGTCGGCAAAGGTGCGGCGCAAGACCTCCTTCCACGGGGCGGGAGTGCCGTCGGGGAGCTTGATCAACCCGGCGATCTCCGTGCCCTTGACCTGACCGATGAGGTCGGTCATTCGACGCAGAACTTTTTGCTTCGTGCCGAGCACATCCAAAGACATTCGGTAGGCCTGGGTAGCGAACTCAGCAGCGGTATGAAAGCCGCCGAGATCGCACTTTGCTGTGGTCCAACCGGTGGCCGGAGAAGCATGCATCTTGACCATGATCTGGGTCTTTCCGATGCGCCGGAGGTCGTTCATGTAGATGCTGCGGCCCTCCAAAATGCCCCACATGTCAGCGATCAGAGCGTCACGACCGATGATTTGGTGAGGGGAAAGCTGGCCTCCGGGATTGGATTTCATGGGCCACTACCACCCATTTAACACCAGCTGTCAAATACGTTATTGTTAATGTGACATCATTAGTGGCGTATGAATAGACGACTCATCTCGAACCTTCCGCGAATTCACTTCCCCACGCAGAACAGATGCTTGTGTCCGCGGATAAAGAGATGGCCGTCGGACGCGGCGATGCTAGCGATCACTTTCTCGCCCATCGGGTTGGTGGCGAGCAACTCGAAGGTTGGGCTGGCGGCGAAGACGAAGGCGTCACCGCCTTGGTTGACGGCGTAGCACTTGCCTTCGCTGATCACGATGGATGACCAGTTTTGTCCGGTGGGGCCGGGGCCTTTGAGACGTTCGTTCCAGACTTCGGCTCCGGTTTGGAGGTCGATGCACTGGGCGATGCCGGGGTCGTTGAGGATGTAGATCTTGCCCTCGTGAATGGCTCCCGAGGCGATGCGCTGGGGGCTCTTCGGGTGATGCCAGAGGCGGTGGCTGCTGGTGACATCGCCGCTACCTCCGGCCTTCACGGCCAAGGCCTTGCCACTGTAGCCGCCCATGCTAACGACGATGCCGTCGGCGAACAGGGGCGAAGTATAGACGAGCGGATTGAGGCCATCGCAGGTCCACAGCTCCTTGCCATTGGTGGAGTCGATGCTGCACACGCGATAGGGCCAGGACATGAGGAGTTGGGCCTTGCCGTCGATGACACGAGGCAGCGGATCGCTCCATGAGCCGTAGAAGCCCGCCTTGCCTTCCTTCGAATCGGGACGAATGGGCTCAGCGTTCTGCCAGAGGGTCTTGCCTGTCTTTTTGTCGAGGGCGTAAAGCGTGGCCTTCTCGCTGGGACCGTGATTGAGGAAACAGGTGTCGCCGACGATGACGGGCGAGGCGCCATTGCCCCAGATGTGATGCTGGGGGCCGAGGTCGCGCTTCCATAACTCTTTGCCGCTCATGTCGTAGCAATAAACTCCGGCGCTGGCGAAGCTGACGATCACGCGCTCGCCATCGGTCGCGGGCGAGGCGGAGCAGAAGGGATTGGTGCCGTGGGTAGGCTCTTTCTCCCGGTAGAGGATGCCGGACTTCCAGAGGCTCTTGCCGGACTTTTTGTCAAAGCACCACAGCTCGCGCAGGCCGAGCTTCTCAGTGCATTGAGTGATGAAGACCTTGTCGCCCCACACGACGGGCGTGGAGTTGCCGCGATCCGGCAGTTCCACCTTCCAGGCGATGTTCTCGGTGGCGGACCATTTCACAGGCAATCCTTTCTCATCACAGGTGCCATCGTTGTGAGGTCCGCGCCACGAGGGCCAGTTGGCAGCTTGAGCGGTGGAGGCCAGGGCGAGGGCGAGGATGAGAGTTCTCATGAGCGACTCAACGCCCGCGGTCGGGGTCGATTTGCAGCGGACTTCACCGCAAGGCCGCAAACTTTGGACTCGCACGACGGCGGGATTGCGCCACGGATGCCAGCCCTCTCCCCATGCCCTTCGATCAACCCACTCCGATTCTCGCTCTCGCTCCGATGCAGGACGTGACGGATCTCGCATTCTGGGGACTCATGAAGCGCTACGGCGGGGCGGACTTGTATTTCACGGAGTTCTTCCGGGTGCATCCCGACTCGTGTTTGTATCGCGACATCCTGCGGTCGATCGTCGAGAACCCGACCGGCAAACCGGCCATCGCTCAGATGATTGGCAATGACATCCCGTCGCTCGTGCGATCCGCCAAGGAACTCATGCAGCACCCGGTGGCGGGCATTGACCTCAATCTCGGCTGCCCCGCTCCCATCGTTTACAAGAAATGCGCGGGTGGTGGCCTGCTGCGAGAACCGGAACGCATCGACCGCATCCTGGGCGCGCTGCGCGAGACCGTGACGACCAAGTTCACCGTGAAGACCCGCATCGGGTTCGACAGCGAGCGGGTGTTTGATCAACTGCTACCCATCTTCGCCAAGCACTCGCTCGATTTGCTGACGGTTCACGGGCGAACGGTGCTGCAAATGTATCGGCCTGGCGTGCGCTACGATTTGATCGCCCAGGCGGCGCAGACCATGAATTGCCCGGTGATGGCGAATGGCGACATCGCAAGCGCGGAGGATGCCGCGCGAGTGGTGGATCAAACGGGAGTCCGGGGGCTGATGATTGGCCGCGGGGCGATTCGCAATCCTTGGCTCTTCGACCAGATTCGTGCCCACCAGCAGGGCGAGGAAGTGCGACTACCTAGCGGCCGCGACGTGCTCGCCTACATTCACGACCTCTTCGAGACCGTGACCACGTCCGTTCACGAGATCGCCCAGGTCAACAAGCTGAAGAAATACATGAACTTCCTCGGCCTCGGCGTGCCTCCGGCTCAGGAGTTTCTCCATCGGCTGAGGCGGACGAGCACCCGAGCGGACTTTTTTGCGGTCTGCGCGGCCTACCTTGACCACGATCAGCCGATGGATCTGAAACCTGCGGCAGAACTTACTCCCGCCGCCCCATGACCTGGACGGCGTAGTAGAGGAACTGAGCCAGCGCGCCGATGAAAGCGGCCACGTAAGTGAGAGCGGCGGCGTTCAGCACCTTGTTCATGCCCTCGGTCTCCTCGCCAGGAGCCACGAGACCCATGTCCGCGACCAAGCGCTTAGCACGAGCTGTGGCATCAAACTCCACGGGCAAGGTGATCAACTGGAAGAGCATGATGATACCCATACCGACGGCCATGATGAGCAAGGCAATCTTCGGGCTCAGGAAGAAGCTGCCCGCCAGACCCACGATGGGGATGACAAACCCAGCCGCTGTTGTGATGCCCACGGCTGCCATGCGAAGCTGCAACGGAGCGTAAGCCGCCTGATGCTGGAGCGCGTGACCAGCCTCGTGAGCCGCGACGCCGATGGCTGCCACGGAAGTGCCGTGATAGTTCTCATCGGACAAAACGAGGCGACGATTCGTGGGATCGTAGTGATCGCTGAGCGTGCCGGGCTGGGACTCGATCGTGACATCGGTGATCCCGCTGCGGCGGAGGATTCGCGCGGCGGCCTCGGCACCTGAGATGCCAGTGCTGGAGCCAAGCTGCGAATAGCGTGAGTAGGCACGGCGAACCATCAGGCTGGCAAGGCCGGAGAGCAGCATGGTGCCAATGAAGATGATCCAAATCATAAGTAGTTTGAGTGGTGTTGAGGGTTTTGGGTTTGAGCGTCAGAGACGCTTTCAAATGGTTTTTACGCGTGCTCTTCGGGATTGGTTCACGAAATCGAGATCATTCCGAATCGACGTGCCGCGTGGAATCAGCGTCCACTATTTGACGGCTTTTTTCTGCTGACCCGATACCGACTCACCAAGACCAGAATCATCGTCATTGAGTCCAAAAAGTAATAACCTTCTCAGGTTTGAATGGTTGTTTCGATAGGTGTGGAGAAAATATTCATAATTTCTGTTGCGCCTGCGTTTTGAATATGAGAATATTCTCATAGCTAATCGAAATACCATTATGACCGCCATGATCGCACCCCTACCCGGATTGGACATCTCGATGCTCACCGCATTGGCATTCGCCAAGCGCCACACCCCCGCCACCCCGACAGTCGTTCCGACCGTGGCGGATCAAATTCCCGTCAATCCCGCTCCCGAGCGCCGCATCAACCGCCTGCTCCGTTTTCGCCAGCAGAACCCCGCTCTTTTTGAGCGTCGCCGCATCGAAGGCATGAAGCGCTCCCCTCTCGTCCGCGACAACCTCATGCGTCTCCACCGCGAGCGCAAAGCCGAGTGGCGTGCCTCCGCTCTCAAGAACCCCAAGCTCCAGGCCACGGACGTTCACATCGCCGCCAAGGACTGGACCCTTCGCGGCCCAGACGGTCAGGTGTTCCAGTTCCGCAACCTCAAGAAGTGGGTGCGCGAAAACGAGTCCCTCTTCGACCCGACAGACGTGATCTGGAAGGACATGAACGGTAAGGCCAATCAAGCCTGGTGCCGCGCCTTCCAAGCTCTGGGCAGACTCCGCCCCACCAGTTCCAAGCACATCTCCGAATGGAATGGCTGGAAGTGGGCAGCCTAGTTAACCAAGCCTCTCAATCCCGCGCTATCATTCTTTTCCTGTGCAAAAGTATTAGCCGGTTGCCGCAAATGAAAAAACCAGGGTCGTATTCGAGCCGAGGTGATACAATTCCGTCACCTATCCGATGCGAGAATCGTGTTCCTTGGTGTATCCAAC
>CAUJJC010000226.1 GCA_963204975.1 Verrucomicrobiota bacterium
AACCTGCTGTGGGCCGTGCGAACATCGGTGACCTGCTGGAAGAAGATGAGCGGATCTTTGATACGCCAGCGGGCGAAGTTATCGACCACGATGATCAGCTTGTCTCGGGTAGGCATTTGGGCGCTTGGGCCGTCCCACTCCAGCACTTGATTGGAGAAGCGATTGATCTTCTGAATGAAGGGCAGCTTGAAGTGCAGACCGGCGTCCTTGATGGGTTCGCCCTTTATCTGCGAGAACTGAGTGATGATCACCTGCTCGCGCACATCGACGGTGTAGAGCGATGCATTGAGGATGATGGCGGCAGCGATCAGAATAAAGACGCCACCGACTGAGGCTAGAGCTTTCATGGTGTTAGTTGCGTGAGTTGTTAGATGGGGCGCTGGACTGGCCTTTGATCGCGGGGATCTGCATCATGGGGAGAAACTGCGGTGCCTTCTCGTCGATGATGACTTTGTTGCGCACGACAGGCAGCACCTCGGACATGGTCTCAAGGTAGATTCGGCGGCGGGTTACTTCGGGGGCCTTCAGATACTCGGTGAGGAGCGCGGTGAAGCGTCCAGCGTCGCCTTCGGCTTGATTGATTCGCTCGGTCGCGTAGCCCTGCGCGGCACTGATTTTTTGCTCGGCCTCGCCTTTGGCGCGTGGGACTACGCGGTTGTATTCGCCGTTGGCGACGTTGATCTTTTGCTCCTTCTCCTGCTGGGCGCGGTTTACTTCATCGAAACTGCTCTGCACCTCACGCGGGGGCTTCACATCCTGCATCTGCACCTGGTTGATGGCGATGCCCATTTTGAAGTCGGTGAGAATTTTTTGCATCCGTTCCTGTGCCCTTACTGCCATCTCCGTGCGGCCCACGGTGAGGACTTCATCAATGGTTCGGTCGCCAACGATCTCACGCATCACGGCCTCGCTGATGGCACGAAGGGTCGCGGAGGTGTCGGCAAAGTTGAAGAGGTAGTGCTGAGGATTATCGATGTGATACTGGATCACCCACTCAACGTTGGCCGCATTGAGGTCGCCAGTTACCATGGATTTTTCCTCCTCCGGTTCATCGGAGAACTGATAAGGATTCGATGCGCCGAAGGAGCCAAAGCCAAACTCCATCTTGAGCTGTCTTCTTGTGGGCACGATGGTCGCGGTGTCGATGCCCCAGGGGAGCTTGAAATGCAGGCCGTTCTCGCTGGTGGAGTGATACTTGCCAAATCGTTGCACGACCGCGACGGAATCGACAGGCACGGTGTAGAACGATGAGAAAAAGCCGACCAGGAGGAAGATCACGCCCAGGCCGATGAGGACCTTGACGGGGCTGATTTCCATTTTGATCTGGCGGTTGTTGGGCAGGGGAGGGAAGTTGTTGGCCACGGTGTTGATTTGGTTTGCGCAATCCTACGAACGTCAGGAGCGAATAGCAACACAAGGACCGAAAAACAAAAAGCCCCTGAGCGCGAGCGTCAGGGGCCTGGACGGGAAGGGTGAGTTGATCGCTTACAGTGCCTTGATCTTCAGATGGCGATACCAAACCGGAGCCTGGGCTTTGCCGTGCAGGCCTTGGAGGCCGATCGGTCCGCTGCGGGCGTAGTCCTTGAGCGCGATGGGAAATTTGTTCGGTGTGCCATCCGGATTCTTGCCTTTCTCAGGCCAGTTGTTGAGGTCGGCCTTGATGACTTCTTCGCCATTGAAGACCACGCTCACCAGCGGGCCTTTGCAGGTGATGGTGAAGTGGTTCCATTCGCCAATGGGCTTGGACATGGGCTTCGAAGGGGGCATCGCATCGTAGATCGCGGCGACCATGCCATACTTGCTGCCGTCGGCGGAATCGTGGACCTGGATTTCGAGAGCCTTGAGCACGTTCTTGATATCGCCGGAACGGAGGAAGATGCCGCTGTTCGATTCCTCGGCCACCTTGAATTCGAGGTCGAGAATGAAGTCGCCATACGATTCCTTGGTCCACAGGGTCTCGTGGTCGCCAGCGACGAGTTCACCATTGGCGAAGGCCCACTTGTGAGCCTCCACAGCATTCGAGAGATCGGTGGCAAAGAGTTCCTTCCAGCCGGTGGTGTCAGGATGGTCAGCAGCGAAGAGGGGGAGCGAGAGTGCGGCGAGTGCGAGAAGGCGGAGTTTCATGAGTTGGATACTTGGGGACAATGCGGCCTTCGTAGCTCGATGGGCACGAAGGATCGCGAACTATCAACTCGATGAAGCTGGCTAAACTTGCGGCGTCCAGCGGTTGCGACGGCGAAGGATAGGCAGATCGGCAGCGCTAAGGTGGACGCCCTGGCGGTAGATATTGCACAGGATGCCGATGCTGATCATCGCCATGAGGAGGCTGGTGCCGCCGAAGCTCACAAAGGGAAGCGGAAGGCCTTTGTTGGGCAGCAGACCCGTGGTGACGCCCATGTTCATCAGACCTTCGAGGCCGAACAAGAAGGTGAGGCCAAAACCCAGCAGCTTGCCGAATCGATTGGGCGCGTAGGCGGCGATGCACATGCCGCTGAGCACGATGATGACGAAGGCGAAGACGGCGGCGAGCGTGCCGTGAAGTCCGAGTTCCTCGCCGACCATGGCGAAGATAAAGTCCGTGTGGGCTTCGGGCAGATTGTAGAGCTTCATGCGTCCGAGCCCTGGCCCCACGCCTTCCATGCCACCGGAGCCAAAGGCGAGGATCGAGTGCTTCTGATGCCGTTTCTTGGCCTCGATTTCCTTGCGATCTTTGGCCGGGAGTTCCTCCATCCTGATGAGCTTGGATAGTCCGGGAACCTCAGAAGCAAAACCAATCACGCGATGCATTCGATTCGGTGTGATCCAGACCATGGCGCACAGAGCTACGAGTCCAGCCACTCCGACGAGCGTGAGGTAGCGAATCTTGGCCCCGGCCACGATCTTGATGCCGATGCCCAGCATGATGCAGATCAAGGCGGAACCCAGGTCCATCTCGCCACCAATGAGCACCGTGATCGCCATCATCATAGCGACGGGACCGAGGAACCCAATGCGGAACGAGCGAGCATGGGGCTCGTGCTTGGCATACCAGGCTGCGAGAGCGATGACGAGAACCACCTTGGCAAACTCCGAGGGCTGCACGCGGATGTCCCGCCTGCCGAGGAACTCAAGGCCGACCCAGCGCTTGGCACCATTGACCTCGACACCAACGCCGGGCACATAGCAGAGAATGAGCGCGAAAACAGCAATGCCCAGCAATGGCCAGCGCCAGGCGAAGAGGCGCTCATAGTTCATCGCGCAGCAGATGCCACCAACGAACATGGAGAGGGATAGCCAGGCTGCTTGCTTCCAGACCATGCCGTAGTCAGTTCCGGTGCCATCCAGGGTGAGGTAGCTGGCGCTGGCGAGCATGACGAAGCCGATGATGAGCAGGAGCACCACGGCGAGGACAAGGAAGATGATGCTGCGTTTGGCCATTGAGCGGGAGAGGGGTTCGAGAGGGCAGTGATCAATGCGGCACGAGGTGCGACGCTGATCGCTGGCCACTGCATCGAAAGGCCCCGCCCGCAGTCACACACCTGGACTGCGGGAGAGGCTTTCGAAGGGGCTTACTTGGCTGGAATGGTAAGGGTCTTGCCAATGCGCAGACCGGTCGCTTTCTTGATCGCGTTGGCACGCATCAGGGAGTCTTCAGAGACCTTGTAGCGGCGGGCGATGGCATAGATCGTGTCACCCTTCGCGACAGTATGCTTGGTCGATGCCGTGGTCGGCTTGGAGGTCTTCTTAGCGGGTGGCGGAGTGTCTTCCACCTGGCGCTTCTTGGTGGTGGTCGATGCTTGCTTGGTGCTGTTGCTACTGTTGCTGGAACGGCTGGAAGTGCCTTCCGATTCGAGCGACTTGCGGGCTGCGGATGGAGTCGCCACAGGGTTCGGAGTGGTCGGGCTGATGAGCGAAGCACGAGGCACTTCGGTGCGATTCTCGGCGATGCTACGACGAACGGAACTGGTGGGCTTTTCCGAGGTCTCGGTGATGAACTTGGCCGCCTCGTTGCTCTCCATCGGGGCTGGAGGATCATCTTGCACGATCTCAGCACGCGGAGCCGGAGTAGGCAGCGGCGAAGAGATCATTTGTTTTTTTTCTTCGGCAGGTGCCTTGACCGGAGTCTCGGCGAACTGACTGGGCAGCAGGCTTTCTGGAGAGGCTGCGGGAGGTGTCGTGGTCGCTGGTGAGGGTGGTGTGGTCGTGACAGGTTGCGCCACAGGAGTGGTAGTCTGTGAGGACCCCGGCAGATCGCGAACGACAGGCAGCGGCGCACTCGTCGTGGCGACGGCGGTGCTCGTGGTTGTCGTTGTGGATGCAGGCTTCTTTGAGGCGGTGCTTACAGCGACACCTTGAGCTTCGGGTTCGGAAACGAAGTCATAGATGATAACGCCGCCAATGACGACGACGTGGACGAGCAGCATGATGACAAACATGCGTGCCAGTCCCTGGTTTGGTTCGCTTTGTGGCCACTCTTTTTCATTGGTGACCATCGCCGCGACGTGAAGTCGCTTGCGCTCAGTGGTGCTGAGCACCTTGTCTTGTTTCTTTTTCATGTGGTGTGTGTGGTGGGAAATGGAGTGATGTCAGATGAGGGCATTGACGGCAGTGCGGAAGTATTCACCGCGTTCGGCGTAGCCCGAATACATGTCGAAAGAGGAAGTGCCTGGTGAGAGCACGACGGCGTCTCCACGGCTGGCAGCGCGGGCGGCCAGTTGCACGGCTTCGGCCATGTCATTGGCGCGCTGGCAGGGGACGAGATCCTTGAACTGCTCGCAGAGCTTGTCGCCGATCTCACCGATGGTCACGATGCTGCGCACGGCTCCTGGGATAGCATTGCGCAGCGGCGAGTAGTCGAGGCCCTTTTCCTTCCCGCCCATGATGAGCACCAGCGGACGATCAAGGGACTTCACGCAACTCTCCAGCGCATGAAGATTGGTGGCCTTGGAGTCATTGATGAACTCCACACCATCCATCTCACGAACGAGTTCGCAGCGATGGCGTGGGGGCTCGTAGCTGGCGATGGCATCGAGCATGGCATCAAACGAAAGCCCGTGCAGCCATCCGGTGGCCAGAGCTGCGAGGATGTTCTCCATGTTGTGACGACCGCGCAGACGAAGCCGTGATGCGTCGCCCACGCGTGTGTCCTGGTGATAGAATTTGCCGTTCCGATACTCGAAGTCGGCACTCTGGTTCGCTGAGAAAGTGAGCACCTTCGGCATCAGCGGCCCGAGGCGGTCAATGTCGAGCACGTTGATGATGGCGAAATCTTCGGCAGTTTGGTTTTCGAAGATGCGGAACTTCGCGGCGAAGTAGTCAGCCTCGGTGGCGTAGCGGTCGAGATGGTCTGGAGCGAAGTTCAGCCACAGGCTGATGTGTGGCTTGAAGGTGGTGATCGTCTCAAGCTGAAAGCTGCTCACCTCCAGCGCGAGCACATCGTAGGGCTGGCCGACGACAATCACCTCGCACAGGGCTACGCCATGGTTGCCGCATGGCAGGGAACGCTTGCCGCAGCCATTGAACATCGCGCTGATCAGCTCGGTGGTGGTGCTCTTCCCGTTCGTGCCGGTGATGGCCACCATGGGCAGGTGGGTGAGCGCGAAGCCGAACTCCATCTCGCCGGTGAGTGGGATGTTGGCCTGGCTGAACTTGACCGGTAGCGGCCAGGTCACATCGAAACCGGGGCTGAGGATGGCGAGATCGTAGTCGCCTTCGACGATCAGGCAGTTCTTTGCTTCGTCGCCCGTGATGATGTTGAAGCCGAGCGTCTTCGCAGCTTCGATATTCTTCACGAGCTTGGCCGGCTCACCTTCATCGAACAAGGTGACGCGGGCACCGTGCATGGCAGCGAGACGCCCGGCCGCGAGGCCGCTGCGAGCGGCACCGAGGATGGCGAAATGCAGACCGGAGTATTTCATGGTTTAGCGAAGTTTGAGCGTTGCGAGCCCGAGCAGGGCAAAGATCAGGGACAGGATCCAGAAGCGCGTGATGACCTGGTTCTCGATCCAGCCGCCGAGTTCGAAATGATGATGAATCGGAGCCATACGGAAGACTCGCTTCCCGCGCTTCTTGAAGCTCACGACTTGGATGATCACGCTCAGCGCTTCCATCACGAACACTCCGCCCACGATGACGAGAGCGATCTCCTGGCGGCACCCGATGGCGAGTGAAGCAATGCAGCCACCGAGAGCCAGACTACCCGTATCGCCCATGAACATGCGAGCCGGGTGCGCGTTCCACCAGAGGAAGCCAATGCATGCACCTGCGAGCGCCATTGCGACGATGGCCAGCTCCGCCGCGAGCGGATGGAAGGGCACATGGAGATAGTCAGCATACTTGCCCGAGCCACAGACATACGCGAAACCTGCGAAGCTAAGTGCCGTGGTGACGGAGCACCCAGCCGCCAGCCCATCCAGCCCATCGGTGACGTTCACCGCGTTCGATGTGCCCTGCATGATGAAGATGTAAAACACGACAGCGAACAAGCCCATGTCGGCGATCAGCGGTCCTTTGAGGAAGGGCACATGCAGCTCGCGCATGTTCGATACTTCAGCCGTGTGATGGCCCATTCCATAGGCAAAAATCAGACCGACGATGAGACCCACCGCGCCCTGCCAGACCAGCTTGAAACGGGCATTCACGCCCTTGCTGTTCTTCTTGGCCACCTTCTGGTAATCATCCATGAATCCCAGCGCACCGAGCCCGAGTGTGGCGAAGAGGCAGGTCCAGACCATCTGATTATCCCAGCGTGCCCAGATCAAAACCGAGGCCAGCAGCGATGCCACGATCAGCACGCCGCCCATCGTGGGCGTGCCAGCCTTCTTGCCATGCAGTTCGAACAGCTTGTGAACTTCATCCGCCGTGCGAATCGGCTGGCCTACTTTCAAGGAGATCAACTTGCGAATGACGCGCTCGCCATACAGGAGGGACAGCGCGAAAGCCGTCAGCGCCGCTCCGCCAGCGCGGAAGGTATGATACTTGAAGAGGTTCAGCAGTTTATAGAACGGGCTTTCAAGGCCGCCCGCCCATTCCCATGCGAACCAGTCGCGGTGCTCGTATAGCCAGTAGATCATGACGTTTGGAAATGCATGAGGACCTTCTCCATGCCGGCTGAGCGGCTGCCTTTGAGGAGCACTACGTCACCCGACCGGAGGCAGGTCTTCAAGGCGGACGCACATTCGTTGTGTGTGGCAAAGTGCTCGGTGGTAATCGCCTTGGCTGCTGCCGTGCTGATCAGTGAGGCTTCGTCTCCAACGGTGAAGACGCCATCGAGCTTCAAGCCGGCCGCATACTCACCGATCTCGCGGTGAGCTGTCTCGGCGTGAGCGCCAAGCTCGCCCATGCGTCCGAGAACGGCAATGCGACGCCCTGTGGAGCCCAGGCCTGCGAGGGTGCGCAGGCCTGCCTTCATGCTGTCGGGATTCGCATTGTAGGAGTCGTCCAGGAAGGTGATGCCAGCGATGTGCTTGGTTTCGAGACGGCCTTTCGTGAGCGCCACATCGCGCAGGGCAGCCGTGGCATCGGCGGCGCTGATGCCGCTCTGCCAGCCAGCGGCGGCGGCGACAGCTGCATTGGCCACCATGTGCTCGCCAGGGATGGGCAGGAAGGCGTCGAAGCGTTCACCCGAGAAGTCGAGCGTGAAAGCGGTGCCGTCGGTGGTCGGCTTGAGATTTGAAGCAATCACATCACCTTTGCCAAGGCCAGCCTGGATGACGCGGGCCGTGCAGCGTGCAGCGATGGCAGGAGTGAAATCGTCATTCGCATTGAGCACCACGATGCCTTTCTCATGCACAGCTTCGGCGAGCATGCCTTTTTCGAGAGCGATGGCCTCGCGCGAGCCCATGTGCTCAATGTGGGCAACGCCGACATTGACGATGATGCCCACATCAGGTTGTGCGATGGCGGCGAGCGGTGCGATTTCGCCAGGATGATTCATGCCCATCTCGAGCACGGCGCAGGTGTCACCCTCTGCGAGGCGTAGAATCGAGAGCGGCAGACCGATGTGGTTGTTGAGGTTGCCGAGGGTGGCGCAGACTTGGTGCTTCTTCGCCATCACGGCGCAGGTGAAGTCCTTGGTCGATGTTTTTCCAGAGCTGCCGGTGATGCCGACGACGTAGGGTTGGTGCCATTCGCGGTAGCCGCGTGCCAGGCGTTGCAGCCCTTCCAAAGTGTCGCCCACCAGAATCACGGCGCAGGGCAGGGGATCGGCTGGCATCTTGCTGACCAGAACGGCGGCAGCTCCCGCTGCGGCCACTTGCGCTACGAATTCATGTCCATCAAAGCGATCACCCACGAGCGCGACGAAGACCTCACCGGCGGCAGCTTTGCGTGAGTCCGTGTTGACCGTTGTGACCAGACGCGAGCCATCGCTTCCGTGGAGCGTGCCACCGGCGAATCGGGCTAGAGTCTGGAGGTCGAGCGGCTTCATTCGTTCCACTTGCGGCGTGATTTATCGGGATCGTCGTTATTGAATGCGCGCTGCTCGAACTCGCGAGCCTGCTGCTCTTCCTGCTCGGCCTGGATACGGTTCATGAGTTTCTCGGCGCGTGCTGTGCGGCGGCTCATCAGTGCTCCGTGAGCCACGCGGGTGTCGTCGAAGTCGTGCTTCACACCCTTGATGTCCTGGTAAGTTTCATGGCCCTTGCCAGCGATGAGAACGATGTCGCCAGGTTGCGCATTGGTGATGGCTGATTTGATCGCCTCCGCGCGATTCGGAATCTCCACGTAGTTCTTCCGGCTGAAGCCTTTGACGATGTCGGCAAAGATCTGAGCAGGGTCCTCAAAGCGGGGGTTGTCGGTGGTGACGATGCACACATCGCTGCCTTCCTGAACGGCGCGTGCCATGGCGGGCCGCTTGGTGCGATCACGATCACCGCCACAGCCGAAGACCGTGATGATACGTCTCGGACGGAGCAGGCGCAGCGTGCGCAAGGCATTCACCAGGGCATCTGGCGTATGCGAGTAGTCCACATAGACTGCGAATTTGAAGGTGTCATCGCCCACGCGTTCCAGGCGACCTGGCACTTGGGGAGCATCCTTCATTTGCATGACGGCTTCCCGTAGATTGGCTCCCATCGCACGGGAGAGAGCCAGCGCGGCGAGTGTGTTATAGACGTTGAAATCGCCGATCAACGGGGTGCGGACCATGAACTGGCGGCCTTGCACCGTGAGTTCAAACGTGGTGCCCATGATGTCGTAGCGGACGTTCGAAGCACGGAAGTCAGCCAACGCGCCAAAGCCATAGGTGCAGACGCGCTCGGTGCTGGAGTATTTGATGTTGAGCTTCTTGCCCCAGAGGTCGTCGATATTGATGATCAATCGTCCCTTTGGGCGTGCCGCGACCATGTCGAACAGAATGGTCTTGGCTTCGAAGTAGCGTTCCATCGTCTCGTGATAGTCCAGATGGTCCTGGGTGAGATTGGTGAACACTGCGGAGCCGATGCGCAGCCCATGCACACGATCCATGTCGAGTGCGTGGGAGGAGACCTCCATCACCGCTGCCCGGCAGCCGTTCTCCACCATGGTGGACAGGTGCTTGTAAAGCTCCAGAGACTCCGGCGTGGTGTGTGTGGCTGCCTCAATCTGATTCTGGCCAAGGTCGTAGCAAATCGTGCCTAACAATCCGCTGCGGATCATCGCTGCGTTCAGCAGGTAGTGGGTGAGGTAGGTGATCGTGGTCTTGCCATTGGTCCCGGTGATACCACCGAGGATGAGCTGGCGGTCGGGCCTGCGATAGAAGACCTCGGCCATGAGGGCCA
>CAUJJC010000227.1 GCA_963204975.1 Verrucomicrobiota bacterium
AGCCAGGACGATTCTGGTGGTGGACCCCTGGGCATGTGAAGAGCGAGGTGGAGACGGCCATCAGTGTGCTCCGTCAGATCCTGCCGGACTACAAAGTGATGTGGTTCCGTGCTCCAGGTGGCCGTCGCGGACCTTGGTTGCATCCCGTGCTCAAGGCGTATGAACTCCAGCTCATGGCATGGTCAGCGACGGATGATGCATCGCGCAGCAGTGACTTCGACAGCATCGTCATCCGCATGAGGCGGGACATCCAGCAGGGAGCCATCATCGCCTTGCACCATGGTCGGATCGACTCTGAAGGCGAACCCCTCGTGCCTGATTTGGTTCGTGAGCTGCTGCTCTGGTTGCGAGGGCAGGGTTACAAGTTGGGCGAAGACTAGCGCACGATCACTGGCGAGCCTGGACGCACGAGGCTCGGCAGGCGGATGGCATCCCAGTTGGCAAAGCGGACGCAGCCCGCGCTTTGGGCGCGTCCGATGGTTCGGGGAAAGGCGGTGCCGTGGAGGCCAATGCCGCTCTTGCTCAAGCCTGCCCACAGAATGCCCACGGGACTATTGGGGCCGGGTGGGATGTGGTAGGCCGTTTCGCCGCGTTGACCTTCTTCGAGGAACTTCTTGTCGTAGCGGAACTCCGGTGTGGCATTCATGTTCACGATCTTCCATTGACCACGAGGGATGAACTGCGGCTTGCCTGGCGTGATGGGGAAGGCCGCCAGCATGCGCTCGCTCTCATCATAAATCGCACCCATGCGCTCCACGGTGTCGATCACCACGATGTGCTTGCTGAGGATGGGATCTTCCTTGAAGCCCTGATACTTCTTCACCTCCTCGATCTTGAAGGGCGCGATGTTGGGGACGTTGATCACATCGCCTGGGCGCAGGTAGTTGAGATCGCGGCCCGGATTGATCTTCGCGAGGAAGGTCTCGTCCGTGTGGAAGCGTTCGGCCACAAGTTCCATCATGCTGCGATAGCTCATGGCTTTGAAGGACTGCCAGAGTTCCGGCTCCTCGGGCAGGTCGGGATTGATGAAGGCGAAGAGTTCCTCGCGAATGCGATGCCGCGCATAGGCGCTGGGCACATCGTTCGTTGCCTCTTCCACCACGGAAGCCCAGTCGTAGAGGTCACGACGGCCATGCGCGAAGTTGTAGTTCACCACCGCCTTGTAGCTGAATTCACCGAGCGCGCCATCGAGCTTCCCAGGGCAGAAGAGATTCTGATCGAGGAAGATCTGCACGCGCAAAATCGTATCGCGATCCGTCGGCACGCCTCGGCCCATCTGCTTGCCTTGATCGCGAACCTTGGATGACTGGGCCTCCAGTTGAGCGGGCAGGGTGAGCATCAGCGCCAGGGTAATGGTGGAAAGCAATCGCATCAGACCACGCCGATAGCACAGCGCGGACGAGGTTCAATGCGGTGCTCAGGAGCGAATCGTCGGGAACTGCCCTGATGCACGCATGTGCTGAGCTAGTGGCTGGGGTTTCCAACACGAATCCAAACCGAATGGGCCGCGAATGACCACGAATTTGAATGTGGTGCACATTTGCGGTCATTCGTCTTCATTCGTTCCTATTCGCGCTGAAACAAAAGGTAGATCGTCGTCCAGCGAGTGTCTGGGGTGCCTGCGAATGGCATCAGAGAGTTTGATTTTACTCCTGCCTCTAAACCTAATGCACGAAGACATGAGGTTCCCCTTGCCAAATGCCATCATCGCCCCCACTATCCGGCCCGCCATTCTCGGGGTGTAGTTCAGCCTGGTAGAACGCCTGCTTTGGGAGCAGGAGGTCGTGAGTTCGAATCTCGCCGCCCCGATTTGAGATGAGTGCAGGAGCGTCTCCCATAAGAGACCATGTCTCCGCGGTGGTCCGCCTCTTGCTTGCGACCTTCCTCACACGCCCCTCATGTCTGCTCTTCACGCCGCCGTTATCAGTGCCTTCAAGTCCATGGGCTGGCAGTATCGAGCGGTGCCCGATGTGGAAGTGGTGGAGTGCTGGTTCGAGGCCCATCATGCCAAGGTGCTCCTTCACGCCCAGACCCACGCCGAGGCGAACCTCGTCAGTGTCGTGTCCAATGCCTCCATCACCGTGCCCAAGACACATCTCAAGGCCGTGGCCGAGCTGCTCATGCGCTCCAACAAAGAACTCAACCTGGGCAATCTCGAAGTCGATTGGGAAACTGGACAGGTTATGTTCCGCGTGGCCAACCTCTTCAGCCCCGATCGCCACGATGAGCGCATCATCGCCAGCATGGTTCACACCGCGGTGGCCGAGATGGACCGCCTCACCCCCTTCCTCGCCGAAGTCTGCCGTTTGGGCACGGGCGAACTGCTTCTTCTCAATATTCCCGAGCTGCTCGCTCGTGAAGATTTGCTCCCCGTGATTCCTGAGGCACCCTAGGTCACCTCGCAGCCATGCCGTCCGCGCGCTATCAACTGCCGCAGCACCCGACCCTCAGTGGTCCCCACACCAAGGAGGAACTCTACGTCCTCGTCGAACGTGGTTCCCTGGGCCGCGGCGAGATCGTCACTGATCGCATCAGCGGACGCTCGCATAAGGTGGGTGAACTCATCGGAGGCATGAGACCCCCGCGCATTCAGGACAATGCCAACCGCCTGGAGCGCCCGGCTTACCAGGAGTTCAGCGGCGACACACCCTGGGAGATCGCAGGTTCGGAAGAAGGCGAGGCTCACGATCCCAATCTCGAAGAAGAGAGCGATGAAGGCGAAGATGATTACCTCATCGACAGCGCCACCGGCATCGACGACGACACCCTCTGCTATCACGGCCATCCCTCCTGGCTCTCCTTTGGCAAGCCGCTGCTGCTGTGCCTCGTCCTCGTCGCTGGAGCCATCGCCGCCATGCCCCTCGGAGGGAAGTTTTTCGTCGTCGGCCTCGCCCTCGCTTCCCTCACGCTGTGCTGCACCATCGTTGCCCGCCAGCAGCGCGATTACTACATCTCTGGCGAGCGCGTCGAAGTCGAGTGGGGCATCATCGGCCGCAACTCCAAGGAAGTCCGCATCGTCGATATCCGCGCCATCGACGTGATTCAGAAAGGCTTCCTCGGCTTCCTCGGCGTGGGCACCCTGCACTTCTCATCATCCGGCACCGATGGAGTCGAGGTCGAGTTCAAAGACATCCGCCGCACCCACCGCATCAAAGAACTCGTCCGCCAGCTCCAAGTCCGCGCCGAAGGCGGGGGTGTTTCGAGCGAGGATTAGAGGTTTGATTGCTATTTAGTCTAGCATCATTTCCGCGCATGTGACTCATGCTCCTAGTTGGCGGCGCCTGACGGCCATGCGGCCTGAGCGTTGCCGCTGCACAGTGAGGAACGAACGGAGCAGCCACGAACCGGGAAGGAGGTAACTACACACAATGCGCTGTAGTGTGGCGAGGCTTTGCGAGCGCACAGTAGGCCGCCGGGTCCCGCTGCTCTGAGCGGGTGGCGGCCTACTGCACACTACTCCGCATTGTGTCGTAGTTACCGTCCAGGGTGCGGAGCTGGCGAGTTGTGCGAGCCACACTTGTTGGCGGGCAGCGGCAGGTTGACCCGCGTAGCGCACTTGTTGCCGTGAGCACGCAGCGCGCGTTGCAGGCCGCATCACTTCGCACGCCGCTTGAGCACCAACCAGAGCAAGCCCGTTGCCGACACGATCAAGATGACGATCAAACTCCACGGCGTTGAAGAAGTTGGTTCGTTACTCGGTGCTGTGGGTTTTGATTCGATTGAAGCCTTCGATACGGGCGATTGCACCGTCGGCGGCACCTTGGCATCATCGGGCAGCGGTGCTTTTGGTATAGGTTCAGCGTTTGGTTGAACGACAGGCTTGATCGGCGGCAGTCGGTGTCCAGCTTCATCTTCTGCTACCCGATTGTCCTTCGGTGGAAGCTTTGGAGTGGCTCCGACATGGAACATGCTTTGTGCTTTGGTGTCGGGTTGTCTCCATACACCTTTGTTGACGAGGTCTAGGTGGGATCCGTCCAATAAGGACTTTATCCTGCCCTCGGCTTCCCAGTTATATTCTACTTCACCATTTGAAAGCCAAATCACATAACGGCCTGGGCCGTCACGCCGATCTTCACCAATTTGATTTGCCGTGTAAGCGATGAGTTTAGCCTTGGTCTGTTGATCGATTGGCCCACGGCCTGCGAGTATTTCAAAACGATCAGCAAATTTTCCCTGAGCAGTTGAGTTTGCTGCATCGACATCAACAATCCGCATGATTTGCTCCATAGTTAAAGAATTGATGTCGCCACCTTCTGCGAGGTATCGGGATATAACTATTCTCAACCCCAATGCGGTGGTCGAAGCGGGGGTGCCAACCGTGGTTGCAAATGCTGGCACTAATACCGTGGACAACATAGCAAGCACTAGCGTGATGAGGAAGGTTTTCATGGGTCTTGCCAGCGATAAACTTGACGAAATCTTTTCAGCGATTCGGCAGAGAAATGATGCTGGGGTGCTTCATCAGCCATCAGACCGCTCTCAGGGTGAGAGCTTCCGCCGAAAAGGTCTCCAAAAAAGCTTCCAGGATCATTGGGAGAGTGTCCAATTTCATGGGCTACGATTTCATCCAGTCGTCTGCTAAATTCGGCCACATTCAAATCAACGACTCCCGCTATTCTGTCCCGAATAGTCTCGACAAATACAACGGAGAAGCGCACACCAAAACCAGCGGGCAGTGTGGCACCTTCAGTCACCGCACCAATGGGATCGTCTGCTGCGCTTTTGTGGGGTTGGTATGCGGCGATAAGATAATGGTTCCAAAAGGCGCCAGTATCGTCGCCATCTGTGTCTATTGCGTTGTTCAGACTGGAGTCATAGAGGACTCTACTAGCTACCGATGTATAAAGTTTGAATGGGATGGTTTTCGTTGGGTTCTGAGTCCGCTCGACGACATCAATGTATGCCCGCTTGTAGATGTCCTTCACCCCTTGCGTGATGAGTCCAGTCTTGGGTAGGGCAGGCGAGGTCAACCCTCGATCATCGTCATCAAAAATCTCCACTGCCCCAATAAAGCCCGCAGGTGTGGACTGCACTGTTTCAATGAGCGTGACCCAATTGCTGCCGCTCTCAACGATCTTGTATTCAGCACCTCCAGCCTTGAGCCGTCCACGTTCATAGAAGTTGTTTCCTTCAGGAAGTGATCCCGCGAGGTATAGACGCTGACGATTTTGCAGGCCGGATGAATCGGTGGCCCAGTGATCGCCGACTGCATCCACGCGATCAGGCGATTCTTTGGGTGTTGTTATCGCAGCCATCGAATCAGCTTCGATATAAAGCGTCCGCCATACAGTGAGCATCGGTGTTACTGCACCACTGAAGCCAGACACCGGTTTGTCGTCCGCTGTTACAAAGCCCTGACCTCCTGGATTCGTAACCTGAAGAACATTCAAATCAGAGTCTTTGACTGCTACTGCGATCCGATAATTGTTACCGGGCTGTTGGTTGACTTTGAACTTCGCTGTTGCTTGTCCAGACGAGTCGAGGTTCACCGTAATTTTCTTGGACGCTTGCGGAACGAAGTAGCCCCAATTGTCCCCCAATCCGACAGCGTGCATGTTGTCATCGCCAGCGTCTCCATTCGGATCGAGCACATGACTTGGGTCGCTCACTGTTGACGGGTCATCAGGATCGAAGACCTTGAGGTAAACGGGCTGATTTGCGTATCCAGGAATGCTCACCTTCACGTTCAACTCACGCCGCATATCGCCATTGTGGTCGCTCTCAGGGGCACCAACCATTATCCGTTTTCCGTTGGTTTGATTGGTCCACGGATCGGGGTTGTCATCAACGTTCCCGGAGATGTCTTCCCACTTTATCTCCACCGGGAGGAGGCTGACGAAAGTATTTTCCTCCCAGTGATGTTCGAAGCCGGAGCCATCAGTTTTCACTCGCTTGATGCCGTAGTGGAGTTTGCACGGGCCGGAGTTCACGGCTTCCACCCAATACCGCACATTGGGGCCGTAAGGAATCGTGTCCACAGGGGGCGTTGTGTTGGCTGTTGTGCGTCCTGAATACAACATCGGGAAGAGATCGATGGTGGTCGCCAAGCCCACAGGAATCGGAATCTCCCAGACTGCCTCGCTGGTCATGCCCTGATCACGAACGGCATACAAACGAATTCGCCCAGTGCCGGACTGATTCACGGTCATGGTGGGGGCCAGCTCATGGAGCTGTTGTTGGGAGTTTTCAGGATCATAGAGCGGATGCCCAGGAGTCACCTTCTCGTAGATCAACCAGGGTTGGGGGATTATTGATCCAGGAATGATTCCAAGGAAGGGAACTTCGACGAGTCCGGTGGTGCTAATGCCGCCTCCGGCTTTGTTGAGGTTGTTGGTGCGCCAGTCTCCGGTGCCAGGATTGCTCGTCGCAGGCCAGTCACGGTTGTTGATGGGCTCTCCGTTGGACAAAAGCCAGCCTTCATCGGTGGCATTGTTCATCGACAATAGTCCCGGCACAGGTTGGGTAGGCGTGATCCACAGGCTGCTGGTGCGGGCGAGAATCTCAGGTGTCTCTGGCGTAGAGCCTGAGGAGCTGGCGGAGGCGTCCGTATTGATGGGCGTGGGACTGCGCAGGTAGTGGGCGCTGCGGAGGTCGGGTCCGATGGGCACCTGGAGGTGCTGCGTCACAGTCGCGGTGGCATTGGGATCGTGGAACATGTCCAGGTCGCTTGCTGTGTAGATCGCCTGGACAGTCAATCCAGCACGGGCTTCGGCTGCCTCTGGCGTCATGAAGTGCAGGACCATATGGCTGCGCCCATAGGCCCAACTGGTAATCGACACGGGTGGTGTGGGAGTGGGAAAATCGGCTCCGGGCGTGGATGTCCCTGCTCCGCAGTAGGCGGAGGTTTGCCAGGGATGCTGATAAACCACGCGGCAGTTCTGGCTGGCCGCAGCCATCGACAACTCGGTGAGAGTGATCATGTCTGCCACGCTAGCACCCGAAGCCGAGATGGTCCGCGAACTCTTGTAACCGGTGCCCAAATCCCAGTAGGGATAGGACATTTTCCATCCTCCTGGATCACTGCCTGCAGGTGCCTCATAACCAAACCAGCCAAAGTTAGTCTCCGTGTTGATCCCGCCGATCATGACATCCAAGCCCGAGAAGAATCGCCTTTCGACCTGGCGATAGGTTGTGTCTAGCACCACACATTGTGCAGGATCACCTGGCGGGAAATAAGTGGCACCATCAAAGACATCGCCAGTGCCATCGCCATCGGTGTCTGGGTTGAAGGGATTGGACCCATTCTGAACCTCCATGTAGTCGCTCACTCCATCCGAGTCAGAGTCCGTGAGCGCTGCTGGGTTCTGTGGGGTTCGAGGGTCGGACCTGTAAGGTGGAAGGCTTGGGTGGTAGGTGTTGGGCGCGGGAGGCACTGCGGGAGCGGCAGGCTGCGTCACTGCATAGCGATTGGCCCAGTGTTCCTTCCAATCGGGCAGGCCATCGTTGTCCCAGTCCAGGTAACCCTGACGAGCGGGCAATGAGCCGCCAGTGGTGCTGCCAGCAGGCAGATGACTTGCCAAGACCAGCGTATCAGATGCGCTGCCTGGACGGGTTTGCCGATTGAGTGGGTCCAGCGCAAACGCTGCTTCCTCAAAGTTCAGAACCCCGTCCGCATCGCTGTCTGCAACGGAGTTAAAAAAGTCCATCGCTGCCGAATAACTGCTTCCACTCGTTGTGGGCCAGTAGCGAAGTTCAAAAAGGTCGGACATGCCATCACCATCACTATCCACGATCTGTGCGGTCGGGGTGTTGAGGTTGGTGCGGTCCAGATACTCACGAAGGTTCGCCAAGCCATCGCCATCCAGATCGGTCCAGGCATCTGCGGGGTCGGAGTCGTTTAATCCGTAAAAACTTTCGGCTCCGGCTGGAAGCCCGTCTTTGTCCACATCTGCGGTGTTAATGGCAAACGAATCAGGCACCAAGTCGCCATTCGAGTCCGAATTGAAGGGATCAAGGTAGTTCAGGAACTCTTCCAGATTCGTCAACCCGTCACCATCGGCGTCTGACTCCGGTGTAAACGAGCCAGGTGTGACCTCGGGGTGAGATGAAAGAAGCTCCTGCACCCACAAGTCGTCCATCGAATCATTGTTGATGTCAGGACGATGGCCCCAAGCCTCGCAGCATCCGGCTGCCAGACCGACGGAATTCAACTGCGCTACAATCCCCAGTTTTCCTGGTGGAGCAGGAATGGTGAGCAGCGGCATGCCATTGATCGAGTAAACCAGATGACTGCGGATGCGTTCAATGCAGAAAACATCGGATGTCTGCACCGAGACGGCATTGAGAAAGACCGAGGAAGAAAGCTGGGCTGAGCCGCCCGGATGGAAATAAGTCACTCCCGTGGTGCTCACGTTGAACCCGTAAACAGGTGTCAATGACACCGAATTGACCGGAGGCTGGCTGAAGCCCAGAACGAAGGACGCGCCAGATTCAGCGATCTTGAACCGAATACCGCCATCACCTCTCAGCAGAGCGGCATGGGTGATTGCTACCGAGGGTGGCGTTGCATCGGATCGAAAACGCGTGAGCAACGAGCCGCCGCAAGGATCGAAGTCGAAAGTCACGCCATCCAGGTGATTCCAATCAATGGCCGCCCAAGGACGTGTATCAGGCGCGATGGTATGCTCCTGAGGGTCCGTGCCAGCGCTAAACTCTTGCAGATTCGTGATGCCATCGCTGTCTGGGTCACCAGTGGCATCCGCAGGAGATTGCGGATTTAGCCCATTGGTCACTTCCCAGAGATCAGGCATGTGATCCTCGTCTGAGTCCCGGTTAAGGTCGAACGAGAATACCTGCTTTAGCTGTCCTACGTTGACGGCTGCGAAATCGTCGCGCTCGGTTGCTGCATCATTCCAAGGAAAAGACGTGGCATATCTTGCCTGAATCAGCCGTCGATAAATAGGTGCTGCTACATTCTTTAGCTGGCCCACATTGACCGCCACGAAATCATCACGCTCGGGGGATTGGGCGCGGAACTGCGCCACCAATTCCAGCAACTCATCTCCAGCACCATCATGCAGGCTGTTGCTAATGTGATCGATGGCATTGGTCGCCGTGTTCTTTAACTGTCCCACGTTGACGGCGGCAAAGTCGTCTGTCGCCTGATTCGCATCCAATATTCCGGCGTTCTGCCACCAGTCTGGAGGCAGTGCGAGACCCGCAATCGCGACAGAAGCGGCTGTCAGGATCATGGTCCGAGGCGTCAACCGCCACCAACGGGCATAGCGCCCGAAACCTATGTGCGTAGGGTTCATATGTTCGGCTCAGCTTGAGGTTTGGCGCAGTGCTTCAAGGGGCCGAGGCCTCGGGATCAAAGGTGAATTCTCCCATCGAGATTCCACCTTTCGGAGTCAGAAGGCGAACTTTGCCCGAGAACCTTCCTGTGCTCGCATCCAACGAGCCGACATTGACTGCGCCAGATACGGTTGCACCCGAGGCGCTCACCGAGTTCGATACATTCAAGCCCCCGTTGATCGAGGTATCCCCATTCCACTTCACCGTGAGCGCGTTGGATGGCGCGCCGTCGGTGCCATTGCCGAGCACAAACAGGTTCTGTGTGGGGCTGCTGGCGTTGGGGTTGTCCGCAGGATTTGAGCTGTTGAAGTTCCCGAGGACGATCTGGCGATAGCCGTTGGTGGAAATGCCATTGCCCAGGCCGATCGCAAACTTGCCGCCCGATGTAACATTGCGGCCAATCGCCACGCCGCCTTCCGAATAGACGCGCGTCTGCCAGCCAACGGCGAAGGAGCCCGGAGCAACATCCCCAGTGAAGGCGTCCATACCCAAGGCAACAGAACTGCTGCCCAACGCCCACGAGCCGTAACCGATAACCACGCTTTTCGTTCGATTGTTACCGCCCGAGGTGACGTTCGATCCGATGGCCACGCTGCCATCGACACCGCCATTGCCCGAATTGGCGACGGCATTCCGGCCCAGTGCCACCGAGGAAGTCGTAGTTCCCGAATTAGCCACAGCATAGTTCCCCAAAGCCACCGCGCCTGTGCCTGTGGCTGATGATCCAGTCCCACCTCCAAGGGTGGTTTTTGAAATATAAAGGCCGTCAGCTAGCAGTCTGGTCAGAATGCTAGCAGAACTTGTGAGACTCTGGTAAGGCAGGCGATTGTCGGTGCCGGAAATCGTGATGCTGGATGGGATGGACGAGTAAGTTCCCAGGTTGGGGCTGAGCACCAATTGAGAAGTGCCAGTCGTTGCGTTCAACGTGAGTTGGTGGTTAGCGTCAAGTTGCATCGCCAAAGGGTTAATTCCCGAGCCCGCAATGATGTTGTGCTCCCACCTCCATGCGGCGTAGGGACGTGACATGAACTGAGTTAGTGTCCCAGACGATGAAGACTGAACATCCGTATATTGAGTTGTTAGCCCTGGTTGATCGACGCCACCTGAAATCGGCGCGGTGCCAAAGGTAAGATCGTTTCCCCAAACGTGAAGGGCTCCATCCACCGTGAGGGGCGTCTGAGCGCTGGAGAGATTGACCCCAAGAAATGTGACCCATGTTATGATGTTTAATTTAAACAAAGTTTTCATACAGTTTTTGAGAAATCCTCATTTGTGAGTGTTTGATCTAATAACGCAGTGAAGAGCGGCGCAACCAGAAATACAAAGTTCTGAGGCCGTATCAGAAAATGACAATATTGTCATAGCTGCGCCGGGTTAGGGTGAGGGTAAGAAAATGCTCGGATTCACCCGATGAGTGCCGCTGTTCGAAAAAGCAGTTAATAGCAAAAGTATTCATCCCTGGGGGAGTAATTCACCAATAACTGAGCATCACACAGAACGGAAAGCGCTCCACTTGGGGACGGCCTTGCGCCGTGCCGTTTGCTGTCACTAGCCATCAGTAACGGCAGACAATCACACCTTCCCCTTCGCGGCCTTTTCGGCCTTCTTGATTTCAGCGTAGGCTTCGCGGGTGATGAACTTGCGTTCCCAGTGGTCCTTCACGAACCAGCGTTTCTTGGCCTCGGGATTGCGTTCGATGAAGATGGCTTTGGCCTCGCGGTGCTTCTCGGCCTTGTTCTGGTTCATGTAGGTCTCATCCATCTCCTTGGCCGGATTGTAGTTGGGATGATCGTGGGTGAACTGCACATCGCGGGCATCGACGATGACGCCGTCGTCGAAGGCGCGGAAGCTGAACTCATCATCGGAGAAGATGCCTGTGTAGGCCGGGGGCAGGAAGTAGCCCAACTGTTCCATGCGCTTGCGATTGAGGATGGCCATGCAGAGCAGGTCGTCCTTGCGATGACCATCGCTGATCTGGAGGACGGCGGGCTTTTTCAATCCGAGCCGCTGCTCCACGATGTCGTCCCAGCCCTTCACCGGTAGCCAATCGTCGGAGAGCTGGATGAGGATGTCGCCGGTCGATTTTTCAGCAGCCAGATTCCAGGCACCCACGCAGCCGAGACCGGGCTGTTTCACCACTTGCGGATGGTAGTCGGCGAGGGCGGTCTTGCCGATCACATCATCGTCATCAATGGCGAAGACGTGCTCCACGCGGTCGGGCTTGCTGGCCATGTCGAACCAAAGCTGGCGGCACTTGAGCGGTTCTTCAGGACGGCCACGCGTGGCATGCAGCAGGGAGATGCGGGCGGGCTTCGATTTGAAGAAGGAGAAGAGCGACATGATGCCGCGTCCTCTGCCATGATCCTTCGGGGCGGTCAATCGCGGTTGCCTGGGAGCGGGCTAGGTGCCGAACTTCCACCAGGGTTTGTCCTTGGTAGTCGGTGGCGTTGGTGCCTTGGCTTTATCGAGCTTGGACTTCGTGGCCTGGAGTTTGTCTCGGAGCTTTTGTTCCCGCTGGCGTGCTTGAAGCACGGCATCGACGGCGGCGGCTTGCAGCCAGGGCATCTCCTCGTTCAGCAGGGTGAAGGGCAGGGGTCCCTGGGCCATCTCGGGCAAGGGGTGCTCAGCAGCCGGGGCCGTGCAGGCTCGATACATCTCGATGGTCTTCGAGGCGTGCGTTTGCAGACTGAATCGGGATTTGTCAGCCGAACATGCTGCATCGGCCAAACTTGAGCGCAGCGCTGCATCGGTCATGAACCGCTGGAGGCAGGCGGCGAGGTCCGGCACATCGCCGCAGGGGGCGAGCAGTCCGGTGCGGCCATCGTCCACGAGGTCCGGCACACCGCCCGTGGCGAAGCCGATCACGGGGGTGCCGCAGGCGAGGGACTCAATCACGGTGGTGGGCAGATTGTCTTCGAGCGCGGGGCTCAGAAAGGCATCGGCGGCCTGGTAAAGCGATGCCATCGCGGCTGGATCGCGAACGCTGCCAACGAGCTGATGCGGGTAGTCGAGCGACACCGCATCGCCGCCGAAGAGCACCAACGAAACGCCTTCGCGCGGAGCGCTGCGCAGGGCCTCCTGCAAGGGGGCAAAACCTTTGCGCCGGTCGGCGAGGGCCGCGCAGCCAAACAGCAGCACCGTGGCCTCGGCGGGGATGCCCCAGCGCGCTCGCGCGGACGCACGGTCACCGGGCTGGAACACATTGGTGTCGATGCCATTGGCGATGGTCTGCACGCTCCAGCGAGAGCCGATGGCCGATGATTTGACCACGGAACCCAGCCATTGACTGGGACTGGCCACATGGATCGGCAGGTCCGCCCAGGCTGTGTGCTTGCGATCAAACTCACGGCGGCTGATGGCACGGAGCGGTTCAGGCAAGGTAGAACCACGCTGCCACGCGTCGCCCTGAGGTTCATTGGTGCCTGCGTAGTGAACGCCGCCAGTCACGGGCCAGAGATCGTGAAAGGTCCAGACCATCGGCTTGCCGAGTGAAGCGAGTCTCTGCACTGCGCCCGCACTCAACCACTCGGACACCCAATGAAGATGCAGCACGTCCGCCTCGATGATCCAGGGATGTGTTTCCAAAGGAAGATCCAATGCTCCGACGGTGAACCAGGGCAGGTCCTCGGGTCCGTGGCGGCGCAGCCAGGGGGTGATGATCTCCTCGTGCCATGCGGCGATGCCGCCTTCATCGGTGGCGGCGACATGAGGATCGTCCCCGTGTCGCGTGCGCACCACCATGCGGGAATCAATGCCCTGATCCCTCAGCGCCCGATGCAGACGCCACGCCGCTGCGGCAGCTCCGCCGCGCACGTCATGGGTGCTGAGGTGGACTACCTTCATTTGATCGCTTCAATGAAGAGGGAGTCTGGCTTGCGGACTGCACCGGACTCATCGGTATCAAGGTGGTAGCTCGCGAAGTTGGGAATGGCGGAGTCGGTGCCGGTGCAGACACGGACTTGGCTGAAGCCTGCGGCTTTGAGCAGCCGTCCGAGAGAGACGCGGTCATACATCCATTGATGAGGTTCACCGCCAGTGCGGAAGCGTCCCACCGCATCGGCAGTGGGGGCTGCGACCTTCACGGAGGGCGCTGGCTTGGCGCGGAATTCGGCGATGAAATCACCCGCCTCACGACCCACGCGTTGCAGGACGAAGTCTTCGGCAGGCATGGGCTGTTGCTTCCAATAGTCGAGCATGTGACCACCGCTGCGATGGCGGGCGAGTTGATCGACGAGTTCCAAGGTCATCCACTCATGCTGCTGGGCTGCGACTTCATCGCCTGCTGCCGCGTTGTTCAAGGTCTCCAAGTAAAGCCGGGCGATGGATTCCAGATCGGGCACCGCGATACGGAGGATGCCGCCAGGGGCGAGCACGCGGAAGCACTCGGCAAGGAACACGGGGGCCTTGTCTTTCGGCAGGTGCTCCAAGACGTGGGAATGATAAACCACGGAGCAGGTGCCATCGGCTAGCGGCAGGGGTTGCTGCAAGTCGTGCGCACAGACGGAATCATCCACGGGGACTACATCGAAGTTCAGCCACGCAGGATCGTAGCGACGACCGCAGCCGAGGTTCACCATGTGCAAGGTCTGGCTGGCGGGCAGGCGAGGCTGCGGTGGCAGATCGCCCGTCATCGTGGTGCCATGCAGGCGAGTGTAGAGCAGGTCGTGAAGGGCGCGGGCCTGGCGGTGATCTGGGTAGGCGGACACTTCGTCGGCGACGGCGGCACAGGCCTCCGCCAGACGTTCCATGCGCCAGAGGCAATAGGCGCTGAGGTAACGGGCTCCGCGCTGCGTCTGGCCGGTGAGTTCGGTGAGGACTTCGGCAAACTGCTTTTTCTTCACGCGGTCGATGCTGCTGACCAAATCGGGAGCCACGTCGGGACCGAGTTTCTTGAGTCCCGTGCGGCGCAGGAAGCCATTGCTGCTCCAGGTGAAGTTGTAGCCAAAGTAGTCGCACCACTCGCTGGCGATCTCATACTCGGCGTAGTTGCGCTGGAGGAATTTGCGCAGTGCGCGATGAGGGCCGGAGGCACCTTCGGGAAGGCGGGAGAGGTCGGTGATGATGCCGTCCTCCATCACGAGCATGTCGCCGAGCTGGAGCTTGTCTTCGAAGAAGTTGAGCACGGCCATGCTGGTTTCGTAGCTGTGGTCGGCATCTTCAATCACGAGCCAGGGGCGGGGCAGTTTGGCCAGGATCTTGTCCGTCAGGTAGCTAGCGAGGTTGCGTCCATCGGCTTCGTGGAAGGTGACGCGCTTGTGCTTCACCGTGGCGACGCGGACAATGTCGATGGAGTGAATTTTGCAATCGAGGCCCAGGGTATCGCAGAGATCGCCGAACCAGAGCGCGCTGCCGCCTTCCTTGGAGCCGATCTCGATCAGGGTGCGCGGCTTCAGCTTCGACAACAGGAGCGGGTAGAGGGCGTGATCGAAGGGGTTCTTCAGCATCGGAGTGCCCTTGTAGCTGTAGTTGTGCAGGGCGTTCTGGATGCTGTCGAGTGGCTCACCCGGAAGTCCGCTGAACCAGGAGCGGCGATGGGTGGGAACGAGGGGACGTGGCGGACGCTTGAGCGCGGTCAGCAGATGGGCCGCGCGTTCAGCGGCCTCGCCGTGGCCGCCAAGCTGAACGACGAGCTGATACACGACGAGAGCTTCCTCAAAGCGACCCACGTCCCAGAGCACGTCGCCGAGGAGATTCTGCGCGGCGGCGCTCTTGGGGTGCAGGCTGGCCGCTTTCTCTGCAAGGCGAAGGGCCGCCATGCTTTGTTTGTCCTTCAGCAGGCGGCGTGTTTCGGAGTCGAGGTCGGCTAGAGAATTCATGACAGGATAAGAAGTGGCGGAGGGTGATGCCTGAGGTGGACATGAAGCGGCATTCCGTGTGCGGCGCAAATGTCAATGTTTGACGCCTTCTGGTATTGCGACTACACGGGCGGGCTTGTGATAGAAAATGTGGAAACAGCCTCGGTGCCTGTCCTGCTGCTGGGGTTTAACCGGCCAGACAAGTTGCCTCGCGTCATTGAGCCCCTGCGCTCGATCAAGCCGCAACGTGTTTTCATCGCGATTGACGGTCCGCGTGAAGGCAGGCCAGACGAGGTTGAGAAGTGTCTCGAAACGCAGCGCGCGGCAGAGTCGGCGATCAACTGGGAGTGCCAGGTGGAGCGTCTCTATCGGGACCGCAACCTGGGCTGCCGCAGGGCGGTGAGTGAAGCAATCACCTGGGCGCTTCAGCAGGTGGAAGAGGTGCTCATCATTGAGGACGACTGCATTGTGGATCCGAGTTTTGTGACCCTGAGCCGGGTGCTGCTGGATCGCTACCGCAACGATGAACGAGTGGCCTGCATCGCGGCCTCCAATTTCCAGCAGGGACACTGGCGTGGCGACGGCGGCTACTATGCTTCCAAGTATCCGCACTGCTGGGGCTGGGCGACGTGGCGGAGAGCATGGAAGGGTTACACCGACGACTTGGACACCCTCGGTTCATTCACCGAAAGCGATGCGTATGCGGCCCTGCACACATCGGAGCTGGAACGCGAGTATTGGCGGCACGCGATTGATCTCTGCCGCACTGGCAAGGTGGACTCTTGGTCCTACCTGTGGACTTTCAGTTGCTGGTTGCGCGGCATGGTGGCCCTGCTGCCGAACAAGAATCTGGTGACCAACGTGGGCTTTGGTGAGGACAGCACGCATACAAAGGAGGCGTGTGAGCTTTCAGATCTTCGGCACGAGGTGCTGGAGGACTTTTCTGCTCCAAGCACGCTGGCCATAAATCAAGAGGCCGACGACTTCACCTTCCGCAGCATCTTTTGCGCTCCAGCAAGCCCGATGGAGAACTTCATCGTGTCACGCCGCTTCAAGAAACTGCGGGGCAAAACGCAGGGCATGGAAAAGGAACTGCGAGAACTCAAGAAGGAGTCGGCCAAGTGGCAGACGTGGCAAGCCTGGGCGCGTAAGCACCCAGTGCGTGCAGCTTGGCGAGTCCTGCGCGGGAAGCTCTAGCTCGCTTGATCAGCCCTGCCCAAGAGTGCCGTGCCAGACGCGGCGCATCAGGCCCGAGAGCTTGCTGGGTGGGTTCTCCAGCATCGCAATCAGTTCCTTCATCCGCGCTTCCAGACTGTGCTCGGTGAGGCAACGCTCCTGCCCGGCCTTGGCAATGCTGGTCCGCTGGGCATCTGCCGCCAGGTATTCATCAATGCGGGCGATCAAGTCGGTGCCGTTGCTGTAGGCGCCGATTTCGGTGCCGGGCTTGAAGCACGCCTGGAGCAAATCACTGCCGGGGGCCAGGGTGCAGACGCCGAGGCCAGTGCCTTCGAAGATGGTGTGCGAAAGGCTGCCAGCTTCGGCGGCGGGAGGCTCCTCGCTGACGATGAGTTTTGCACCCGAGAGCGCTTTGTAACGGGCAAGTCCGAGACGTGGACCTTGATTGAGCTTGAGCACGGCAGGCGGCAGATCAGCACCGGACGGCACATCAAGGAAAAGCCCGAGCTTGAACGGCAAGTCCTTGCGCTGGGCAGCTTTGGCTAGGGCGGCGATGCGCTTGTTGCGCTTCTCTTCCGCAGGGTTCCAGGAGCCGACATAGGCCACATCGTAAACGATGGGCTCCTGGAAGACGGCTTCAGCGACAGCGCGAGGGAATCCGGGCCTGAGCACACGGGCGTCGCGGGCACCGTTTTTCCAAGCATTGCGCACCCCCGCTTCATGCGGGGCGATCACGAGGTCGAAGTCCTTCCACTCGGCCTTGGCCAAGGGGGCGGCACCAGTCCAGGCAATGAGGTGCCGGGGGCGATGCTTGAGGTGCTCCAGCAGGCGCTGCTGGAAACTGATCGGTGCGGTGAGGCAAAGCACGTCCGGCTTCATCTTGCGCAGCTGTTCGAGCACGAGTTCGCACATCCACTCAGCCTTGTTGCGCGGCTTGAAGGCTTCGAGCTTTTCGGCGGCCCACTTGCATTGGGAAACGACGTCATTGGCGACGATCAACTGGGCCTCGTGGCCGGAGTCCGCCAGGGTGGTGGTCCACAAGTCCGCAGCGACGGGCGCTTCGATGGCGAGTTCCGGCGCGTGTTCCTTGAAGGGTGCGTCCATCAGGTGCGGGCGCGCAGCGTGCAGAGAATTCAGCAACGCGTCGGGGTAGGCGATGATTTGGCAGAACTTCATGGGCGGGTCGGGGCGGAGGATCCAAGGCGGGTGGCTTCGGCACGATGGCGGGCGGAGGCCTCGGGATCGGAAGTGGCGAACATGCGGGCGAGGACTTCATGCAGCCACGGATCATTTTCTTCCCGAGTGGAGCGGGTGAGGAGCTTGCACAGTTCTTCGGGGGCTGCTGCTAGAGTGGCGTCGTCAGCCGCAGTGGCCTTGCCCTCAACGAGGGCGCGCATCGCGTGCCCAGCCTGGCTCCACTTGGGATGTGCGATGTAATAATCGGTGATGGAGGCAATGTAGCCGGGCCATTCCTCCTCGCACGAACGCCAGGGCGTGTCGGCAGGCTTGCGACCACAGGCCAGCGTGTCGCAGGCGGCATGGTCGGTGAGGAGACGTTTGCCTGTCTGCTCCCACACGCGCCAGCAACCGGGCCAGCCGGGCTCCACGTCGTGGAAGGCGATCCAGCCACCGGGTTTCACATGCGGCCAGACGAGTTCGAAGTCGAGCAGCACATCCTCGTATTCGTGGGAGGCGTCGATGAAGGCGAAGTCGAACATCTCGTCCGCCGCCAGGCTGCGCACCACAGGGTGGGAAAAGC
>CAUJJC010000228.1 GCA_963204975.1 Verrucomicrobiota bacterium
GCTGAAACTCCGGCAGAAATAGATCGCTGTTTGGATCATACACGCGTCGTCCGGTGAAATTGCCCCAGATGCGATACTCCTGATTGTGATCAAACCCATACACATTGCCCGTCCCTGAGGTCTCCTCCGGCAGGCGGTCCGGCGTGCGTGTCGAGCGCTCGTTCATGATGACGAGCTTTGATTCCATCCATGGCTGTCGAGGTTTGCGCACGTAGCCCCAGAAGTGAGTGCGATCAATGCGGAACCGGCGTCCGATGTAGTAGTCTCCTGGCGGTTCGGCAGAGATGCTTGCGTTGCGTGCATCTACCTGCGCTTGCATGGCTGGTGAGAGTCCTGTCTGACACGAGACGAGGGCCAGCAAGGGGACGAGCACGCAGAGACGAATGAGTTGGGTAAACATGATCGCCATTAATGAGAGGAGCACCCTCAGGGTCAATCGAATGCATCAATGAAGTTTCACCTGACGGACGGTCTCGCTGACCGTCCCTTGGGCACCACGAGGGAAAGATGCTGTTTCGCAGACTCGTAGCCTCGCCGCCAGACTGGTTTTCGTTTCATGCCGCTTCTCTTCAGATGCCTTCTTGCTGTCTTGTTTTTGCCTTTGCTTGCGCAAGCTCGGGATGGCGCTGCATTCTTTGAATCCAAGATCCTCCCCATTCTCCAAAGCCGGTGCTACGAGTGTCACTCGCAAACTCACAAGGTCAAAGGTGGTCTGGCACTGGACTCAAAGAGCGGATGGCAAACGGGTGGCGACCATGGGGCTGCCATCATCCCTGGGGATCTCGACAAAAGCCACCTCATCAAAGCCATCCGTTACCTCGATCCCGAGATGGAAATGCCGCCCAAAGGCAAGCTCCAGGCCGAGGAGATCGCCCTTTTGGAGAAGTGGGTTACGCTGGGGGCACCAGACCCGCGTGCATCGGTTGAGTCCAGGAAATCACGCGGCATCGACCTCGCCGAAGGCCGCAAGTTCTGGTCCTTCCAGCCCATCCGCGACCATCAGCCGCCGACGGTTAAAGACACATCCTGGCCGCTGACGAAGGTGGATCACTTCATCCTCGCCAAGCAAGAAGCCGCAGGCCTGCATCCCGCGCCCGACGCCGATGCTTACACCTTGCTCCGTCGCGTCTCGCTCGATCTGACCGGCCTGCCGCCGACGCCCGAGGAGATTTCGTCATTCGCCATTCATCATGCGTCATTCGAGTCCATCGTCGATCACCTCCTCTCGTCTCCCGCCTTCGGCGAACGCTGGGCGCGGCATTGGCTCGATCTCACGGGTTACGCCGACCAGATCGGCACCTCTAACAACGTCTTCGCTGAGCACGCCTGGCGCTATCGCGACTACGTCATCAACGCGTTCAACACCGACAAACCCTTTGATCAATTCATCCGCGAGCAAGTCGCTGGCGACCTCCTGGCGAAGCAAGAACACGATCCCGCCAAGCAAGCCGAGATGATCACCGCGACGGGCTTCCTCGTGCTGGGCGATGTCGAGATCGTCGCCGTCGATAAACTCAAGATGGAGCATGATCTGATCGACAACCAAGTCAGCAAGATCGGCACCGCCTTTCTCGGCCAGACACTCGGCTGCGTGCGCTGCCACGATCACAAGTTCGATCCCATCGGACTCCAGGATTACTACGCCATCGCGGGCATGTTCCGCAGCACCGACTCCACCTACAAGACCGACAACGGCGTGTGGAGCAGCGTGAACAAAGCCGAGTTGCCTGAGACCTCCGCGCAGAAAGCCGCACGGCTTCAACGCCTCGCTGACAACGATGCGAACATCCATCGCTGGGAGACCGAACGCGATGCTGCGAGTAAATCGAAAGCCGACCTCGACAAGCAAATCACCAGCGCTACGAAGGAAGCCAAGCCTGCGCTCGAGAAGCAGCGCGATGACTTGGTGAGCAAGGTGAAAGCACTCAGCGGCAAGATCGAGCACGCCAAGTTCTTCGCCCCCATCGCCGCAAAAGCCTTCGCCGTTCGAGATGTCGTCAAGCCCGCCGACATGCACATCACCATTCGCGGCAATCCGTATGCGCTCGGCGACGAAGTGCAGCGCGGCGCACTGCGAGTCGCCTCGTGGGATGCCTTTCCAACGATCCCTGCGAATGAAAGCGGTCGCGTGGAACTCGCGAACTGGATCGCTGATCGACGCAACCCACTCACCGCCCGCGTCTTTGTAAACCGCGTCTGGCAGAAACTCTTCGGCGAAGGCATCGTGCGCAGCGTCGATTACTTCGGCACCCGTGGCGATCCGCCCACGCATCCCGAACTCCTCGATCACCTCGCCACCAACTTCATGCGCAACGGCTGGTCCGTGAAGCAACTCATTCGCGAACTCGTGTTGAGCCGCACGTATCGGCAGTCCTCAAGGAACGGCGCTTTCGAAGCGCCGAGGGCGGTTGAAAACCGCCCCTCCTTGGATGCCGACCCCGACAACCGCCTCCTCACCCGAGCCAATCGCCAGCGTCTCGATGCGGAGTCCATCCGCGACTCGATGCTCGCCATCACTGACCACCTCACGGCTTCAGGACGTGGCCCCTCCTTGCCGCTCGAGTATCCCGAGAACGTCTCCAGCCTCAGCCCGAAGGCCGTCAATCCGCCTGCCTTCAACCTCAAGAAGATGCGCCCGATCCAGGACTTCGAGCGCACCATCTACCTGCCCGTCATCCGCACCGCCGCGCAACCCGGCTCTGCGAAACTGCGCGATGTCTTCGACTTCGTGCAGCCAGCTTTGATCGCGGGAAAACGCGCCGAAACTGCCGTGCCCACACAGGCGCTCTTCCTGCTCAACAGCGATCTCATCCGCACCCGCGCCACCGAACTCGCCACCTTGATCACGCGGTCATCTCCCGACACCAAGTCGCGCCTCGAAGCCCTGTGGTTGCGCGTTCTCAATCGCCCTATCACCAGTGCCGAGCGCACCGACAGCGAGACCTTCATCGCCTCCCTGCCTGCTGATAAAGCCTGGATCGAACTCAGCCACGCACTGCTCTCTTCCAACGAGTTCCTGCTCAGAATGTAGCGGACGAGATGCGAGATCGCTGCCATGCTGATGCCGTGAATCGCGGCGAAACCATCGCTCTTCTTCAAGCACTCCCGCTCGATGTTCTCGTGGTCGGAGGTGGCATCGTTGGTTCTTCCGTTGCACGAGATGCAGCGATGCGCGGACTGCGAACCGGCTTGGTCGAGCAGCGTGATTTTGCTTTTGGCACGAGCAGTCGATCCAGTCGATTGCTTCACGGCGGCATTCGTTACCTCGCGCAGGGACGGATTGGCTTGGTGCGGGAAGCGAGTCTGGAGAAGACCATTCTTCATCGCATCGCGCCACATCTAGCTGCACCGCTACCCTTTGTGTTTCCAACGTATCGGCAGAACCCCAAGTGGAAACTCTGGCAGCTCATGTTCGGTGTGAAGCTCTACGATTTGTTATGCAGTGGTCGGAATCTCGGCAGCTCGAGTTGGATGGACGCGGAAGAGACGGCGGCGCATGTGAAGGGTCTGTCAGCTGATGGTTTGAAGGGATCCGTGCGCTACTTCGATGGCTTCACCAACGATGCTCGTCTGGTGATCGACAGCCTGCGCTCGGCATCGCATCACGGAGCAGCACTTTTGAACTACTCCAAGCTTGCGTCAGCTAGGCGCGATGGCTTGTGGCAATGCGAGATCGAATCGGACACGAGGTTTACGATTCAAACCAAAGTCGTAGTGAATGCGACGGGGCCGTGGGCGCACGACTTGCCTCATAGCGCAGTGAAGCTGCGGCTCACGAAGGGCATTCACCTGGTGGTGGATCGGTCACGCTTGTCTGTGCCTGATGCTGTCGTGATGAGCGAGGACTCGCGTATCTTGTTCGTGATTCCCTGGGGCGAGCGCACGATCATCGGCACCACGGACACGGATTACGAGGGTTCGCTCAATGAGGTCTTTGCCGATGCCTCGGACGTGGACTACGTGCTGCGCATCGCCAACGAGCATTTCCCGGCGGCGAATCTCGTGACCAGCGATGTCATCAGCACCTGGGCTGGCTTGCGACCTTTGATTGCCGATCCCAAGGGGCGGCCATCAGACATCTCGCGCTCGCATGAAATCAAGAGCCCGGAGCCGAACTGGTGGGACGTGGCCGGAGGCAAGCTCACAACGTGTCGCCTGATGGCCGAGCAGGCCGTTGATCGGCTGATCACAGCGGCAGGGCTACATGCACAATCTTGCCGCACAGCCGATGAGCCCTTGCTTCAAGAACCGCATTTCAGTGGCATCACGCCACCGGAATGCTCGCGTGAAGCCGTGGAGCACTTCTGTCATCACGAGTGGGCACAGCATTTGGATGATGTGATGATTCGCCGCACTAGCTGGCACTACTATCATGCGAATGCTGCCGAATTGGCGAAGGACGTGGTCGCGTGGATGGCGGAGGCGCTCGACTGGGATTCAGGCAGGTTAGAAGACGAGTGGCGTCGCTACCAGAGTTATCCTCGGCTTACGGCATCGCAGACTCACGGCTAAAGTCGTGATGTTCATCGCGTAGAGGGTTTCATGTCCCATGCTCCTCGTCTCACCCGTCGCTCCTGGCTTCAGCGCACAGCCGCTGGGTTTGGCGCGTTGGCGTTGCATGACATCGTGCAGGCGGCGTCGAGTCCGCTCGCGGTGAAGTCACCGCAGCTTCCGGCCAAAGCGAAACGCGTCATCTTCTTGTTCATGTCGGGCGGACCATCGCAGCCGGATCTGTTCGATCCGAAGAACTACATCGCACGGATGCATGGCAAAACGATCTCCGCGCCGATCAACACGAACGAACTGCGCGTGGGCACGGACAAGTTCCTCGCGCTCGCCACGCAGACGGCGGTGCGTCCTCGTGGACAAAGCGGGATGATGATCTCTGACTTGCTGCCGCACACGGCGACGATCGCGGACGAGCTTTGCCTGTTGCGCGCGATGCATTCGGACAACAACCAGCACCAGCCTGCGGCGCTGCAATTTCAAACCGGCGTCACCGCGGAAGCGCGTCCGTCGATGGGTTCATGGATCAGCTATGGTCTCGGCACGGAGAACCAAAACCTACCGAGCTTCATCACGATTCATCCCGACAGCGACACTCGTCTCTATGGCTCATCCTTCCTACCAGCAGCGCATCAGGGCACGAAGGTCGTGATGCCGCAGAGCGACAAGGACTCACCCATCGACTACCTGCGCGATCTCTCAGGCGACGCGAAGGTGCAGCGCGCTCGACTCGACTTCACGCAGCGCATGAATCGTCGGCTGCTCGATCAAGCGCATAACGATGCGCGCATGGAAGGCATGATCGAGAGCATGGAGATCGCGTTTCGCATGCAGACGGCAACGCCTGAACTCGTGGACCTCTCCAGCGAGTCCGAAGCGACGAAGCAACTCTACGGAGTGGGCAACAAGGACTGCGATAAGAACGCTCGCGCCTGCTTGCTCGCGCGTCGTCTCAGCGAAGCTGGTGTGCGCTTCGTGCAGGTCACGATGGGCGGCTGGGATCATCACGGCGACATCCGCAATGCCCTACCGAAGAGCTGCGCGGCCAGCGATCAACCGTGCGCAGCGTTGATCAAAGACCTCAAGTCACGCGGATTGCTCGATGACACGCTCGTCGTGTGGAGCGGCGAGTTCGGTCGCACGCCGTGGAGCCAGGACCTCAGCGGCACCTCGCCCATCGACAAGCATGGCCGCGAGCATCAGCCCGAGAGTTTCTGCACCTGGATGGCGGGCGGCAGCGTGAAGCGCGGCTTCACCTTTGGCGAGACCGATGATTTTGGATTCAGGCCTGTCTCCGGGAAGGTGCATCTGCATGATCTCCACGCCACGATCCTCCATCAACTCGGTCTTGATCACGAAAAGCTGACTTGGCGACATCTCGGCCGCGATTACCGTCTCACAGATGTCTATGGCAATGTGGTGAAGGAGATCCTGGCTTAGCTGTTCCGCGTTCGCCTGTGCCCGCCTACTTTTCGGGGGTAGCACACTGCTAAGTATGTCGCCACCAAGGCGTATGCATCACTCTTCCACCATGCCTTCCTGTTTTCGCTACTGGTCTTCTTTGGCCGCCACTGCCACCCTCATCGCTTCTGCAACTCACGCGGCAGAACCGTATGACGCTTTTCTCGAGACGCATTGCGTCCGCTGTCATGGTCCTGAAAAGGAGAAGGGCGATCTGCGCATCGATCAGCTCTCTCGTGATTTCAAACTGGGCGCGGACACGCATCATTGGGCGGAGGTGATCGAGCAGGTGAACTCGGGGGAGATGCCGCCGAAGAAGGAGAAGAAGCCGACGCAGGAGGAGATCGCGGCGTTTGTGTCGAGTCTGGATTCGCGGATCAAAGAGGGCAAGGCGGCGCGGATGGCGGCGCGGCCACCGGTGGCGCATTACCGACTGAGCCGGACAGAGTATCAAAACACGGTCTATGACCTGCTCGGTGTGCGCTACGATCCCGCGAAGCCGGGCGAGCTGAATGAGGACACGCGGTGGCATGGCTTTGAGCGCATCGGGTCGGAGCTGTCGCTGTCGCCTTCGCATGTGGATCGCTATTACCGTGCGGCGGAACTGGTGCTGGATCGAGCGTTTCCGACTGCGACAAGCGACGCACGCAAGGTGCGCAAAACAGCGGCGGAGATTCATTACGGCGGCGGCAAGGATCAGCAGGCGGTGCTGGATCGATTTGGCATCAAGAGGCCGCTAAGGTGGCTGCAGTTCCCCGGCACAGTCCAGAACGCACTCTCGCCGAACTGGTTCGGGAAGACGGGGCCGGAGCACAGCGGGCTTTACAAGCTGCGCATTCAGGCCAGCGGCATTCGTCCGATAGGTGGTCAGACGGCGCATCTGAGCATCGGCAAGCGCACGGGCGAGGAAACGGTGGACGGGCTCATCGAGTTCGACATCACGGCACCGGAGGACAAACCGCAGGTGTATGAGTTCGAGGTGTTTCTTGAGATGCCCACGTCGCTCGATTTCTGCGTCGTGGCGACGGAAGTGGTGGACCGGAGACAAGGCGCGGCCTTTCGCGGTGCGCTCAGCGGCCGTGGATACATGTTCACGCACAGCAGCGAGACTTATCTGCTGAATCCAAACGCGCCGCAGATGTTCGATGGCCAAGGGAACGGCCTTTTTTCCACGGTGATCCTTGATTGGGTCGAGTGGGAAGGGCCGCTGGTGTCCGAGGCGGAAAAATCGCGTCGCAAGGAGGTGGTGCCGCCCGATGACGCGACGCCCGAGGTGGTGGCGGCGCATTTGCAGCGCTTTGCCGAGCGTGCGTGGCGGCGTCCCGTGAAGCCGGAGGAGATCGAGCAGTATTTGAAGTCGTATCGCGAGGAGCGCGACGCGGGCGAGAAGCTGGCGGATGCCTATCGCGTGGCCTTGCAGGGCGTGCTGACCTCGCGGCACTTCATTTACCTCGTCGAGGGCGATCCGGTGGCCCGCGAGCGTCTCACCGACCCGGAACTCGCCTCGCGGCTCTCGTATTTCCTGTGGAGTTCGATGCCGGACGACGCGCTTTTCACTGCGGCGAAAGGCGGCGTGCTCAAGGGCGATGGATTGAAGAAGGAAGTCGATCGCATGCTCGCCGATGGCAAAGCGAGCCGCTTCATCGACGATTTCTCGCGTCAGTGGCTGCAACTTCATCGCGTGGGCATGTTCCCGCCGGACAAGAAGCTCTATCCGACCTACGACGCGTGGTTGGAGGACAGCATGCGTGCCGAGCCGGTGGAGTTCTTCCGAGAGATGTTCGCCAAAAACTTGCCCATCGATGGTTTCATCCATTCGGATTGGACCGTGGCCAATGCGCGGCTCTGCGAGTTCTACGGACTGCCGGAGTCCAAGACCGGCTCCTTTGAGCGAGTCTCGTTGAAGCCCGAAGATCGTCGCGGCGGCCTGCTCACGATGGGTGCGGTGCTTGGCCTCACTTCCGACGGCACACGCCATCGCCCGGTGCATCGCGGCGTGTGGCTGAGCGAGGTTGTCCTCGGCAAAACACCACCACCGCCTCCAGCCAACGTCCCTGCCATCGAGCCCCCAACACCGCAGAGCCCCAAAGCGACCCTGCGCCAAAAAATCGAAGCTCATCGCAACGACGCGAACTGCGCCGCCTGCCACGCGAAGCTCGATCCTCTTGGCCTTGCCTGGGACAACTACGACGCCATCGGCCAATGGCGCACGCATGAGAAGATCGTAGCCGGTGTCGGCAATGACCCCGTGATCAATGCCGCCGGTGAAATGCCCGATGGACGTGCCTTCAAGGATTCCACCGAGTTCAAACAACGCCTCCTCGAAGACCGCGACGAACTTGCCCGCGCCTTCATCGAGCATCTGTGCACCTACGGCCTCCGCCGCGCGCTCTCCTTCGATGACCGTGACGATCTCAACGCCATCCAAGCCGAAGCCAAGAAGAGCAACTACCGCATCAAGGACATTGTGTGTGCCGTGGCGATGTCGGAACTCATGCGCAAACGCTAATCAGGCTGCTTTCCGAACGATTTGAAACTCACCGCGCGATCTAAAGAAGCAAATATCGAACTCCATGAAGAAATTGGTCTGTCCAAGCACAAGCGGAACGGAATCTGTCTGGCACCAGGCAAATGCTAGCGTCGCTCCTTGGACATCACCAAAATCTGCGGACAGCAAAACCGGCGTCGCTGCGCCCTGGGAGATGCCTGCAACGCGAATCGTGGCCTTGTTCGGTTCCCACACGAAGCCAAGGCTGGCTCCGACGCTCCATGGCAGCACGTTGACGTCTGCTCCGCTATCCACGAGAGCCGTGGCCATGTGCTGCAGGCCATTCGCACGCAGCGTTAGCGGCAGCATCGGGCGTTGTCTTGGGGCGTATGGGAAAAGCATGACGACCTCAAGAGTGACTAGCGTTGCTCAGCAGCTTGTTGAGTTCATCTGCCGCGCCAGCCTCAAACTGCGGAGTTTGCAATTGATAGGTCATGCCGTGCTCCAGCGGATGAATGTCATCCCCATCGTCAATTTCGACCGCCAGGTAGCGGATCAATTTGAGTTTGTCGGCTGCTGGCAACAGCCGCGCCGAAGGCATGATTTCGGTCAATGTCATGGTCGGACAATACACTGGCCCCGCTCGACTCAAACTCCAAAAATCGCCCCTCAAAGCCTTCTCAACCTCTTCAACCCAACAATTCCATGAACATCCAAACCCAATCCTGGCTCCTCAATCGCCGCCACGCGCTGAAAGCGCTCGGCAGCTTCATCTCACTGCCCATGCTGGAGTGCATGGTGCCGCTGCGGGCGGCGGAAAAAGCCATCGCCACGAGTCCGAAGCGCAGCGCGTTCATCTACCTCGCGAACGGGGTGCATTCGCTGAACTACCAGATCACGACCTCGGGCCGGGATTACAAGTTTTCGCGGTCGTTGAAGCCACTGGAGAAGCATCGCGAGGTCATCACGCCGATCAGCGGTTTGCATCACCCGGGCAGCCTGAGTCATCACCACAATTGCATCAATATCTTCCTCACCGGCGGCAAGCTCGGTCCCTCGGATCGCAACACCATCTCCGTGGACCAGAAGATGGCCGAAATCACCGCGCAGCAGACGCGAGTCGCTTCGATGGAGATCGCGCTCACGCAGAACTCGCTCGCTTGGACGGCAGATGGCGTGCAATTGCCTGCGCTGCGTCGTTGCAGCGAGATTTTCGCCTCGCTCTTCGAAGAACCGAAGGGCGGAAAAGAGGCTCAACGCCGTGCCTTGCGCCGTAAGGGCAGCGTGCTCGACGCTAACCTCGCCGAAGTGCGCCAACTCGAGCAGAAGATGGGCAAGGAAGACAAAGGCCGCATGGAGCAATACCTCACCTCTGTGCGCGAGGCCGAGATCCGCACGACCCGTGCCGATGCGTGGCTCGACACGCCGCTGCCGACCATTTCCGACGCCGATCGCAAGCGCACCAACCGCGACATCGCGCAAACGATGGCCGGCGATTACTTCCGCACCGTTTATGACCTCATGGTGCTTGCCTTCCAGACGGATGTGACCCGCGTGGCCACCTTCAGCCTCGGTGGCGAGGGCGATGCCTTTTCCATTCCGGAAATCGGCATCACCGAGTCGCGCCACCAGCTCAGCCACCACGGCGGCGATGCCGGTTACATGGAAAAGCTCACGAACTACGACACCTTCGCCATCGAGCAGTTCGGCCACTTCCTCACGCGTCTCACCGAAACGAAGGACCTCAATGGCAAGCCGCTCATCGGCTCCACCATGGCGCTCTTCGGCAGCGGCATGTCCTACGGCCACAGCCACGGCAATGCCAACCTTCCGCTCGTGTTCGCCGGCGGCACCGACCTCGGCTTGAAGCACGGCAGCCATCTCGACTTCAACCAAGCAGCCAAGGACTTCGCAGGCTACGCCATCGGCCCCGACGGCGCCCTGACGTCCGCGCATTACCAAGTCTGCAGCCGCCCGGTCAACTCCGACGCCCACATGAGCAACCTCCTCGTCCTCATGGCCCAACGCATGGGCGTGGAGACGGATCAGTTTGGAGATAGCAACAAAGTCATCACTCTGTGATGTTCTTGGTTCCTCGTTCTTGGTTCTTGGTTTTGGTCGGCTCGCTCGTCGTCAGCGCTCACGCTGCCAACGAAGCACCCGGAACAAAGAACCAAGAACCAGGCACATTTAGGCCCGAAGCCGGCAAGTTCCCGCCTTTGGAAAAAGCGCACTCGTATCGCGGCGAACTCGTCTTCGTGGATCATGCGAATCGTCGTGGCAGCCTTCGCGTGACATCCCCGGGCATTTTCCGTTTCACCGCGCCGCATCCGTTTGCGCTGCTGCCGTATGCGCTCGTGCGTTTTCACGGCGCACCGGCCGATCTGCGCGACATTCCGTTGGGCACGATGCTGCATGTCCGTGCGTTTCTCCCGCCGGATCCGAAAACATCCGCCGTGCCCGTCTTGCCCGTGAACAATCGGGAAAAGACGAAAGCCGGCGCGCTGGGCGTCGCGCCCGCTGAAAACCACGTTCTGCTGCTCGAAGACGAGCCCAGCCACTGCCAACGCGAAGGATTCGTCTGGAAGCTCAAGGAAGTGGAAATCAAAGATCGCGCAGGCACCATCACTGCACAGCACACTGGAAAGGACGCTGATGAAACTTTGACCTTCGATGCCGCCACGTGTGTCTGGCGTGGTCGCGAATGCCTCCGCATCGAGCACCTCATCGCCGAGGGCATGTGGCCTGTGGAAGGCAAAAAGGCTCTGGGCGGCCAACCGGTGCAAATTGGCATCACCTGGAGGCCCACGCCCAGCGGCGTGTTCAGTCGCTTTCACATCTCCGACATCTGGCTCGACGATGATGCGATGCAAAACGCCACGCAGCATCAAACCGAACTGCACAAGACCTTCATCCGCAGCCGCTGGATGCCCGCGTGGGTCGATGCGGTCGAATATGGCAAGTTCGGTCGCGCCACGGTGACGGCGACCTTGTTTGGCGGCATGGACACCTCGCTCTACGCTGATTTCAAAGCGGGCATCCCTGCTTTGATGAATAGCGCCGAGAACACTCTGAAGCACACCGAAGGCGGCACCGCTGGCCCCACGCAAATGGCCGCACGCGGCATCATTCGCGAAGTTCGTGGGAATAATTTTCTCCCGCAGATTCAGGGAGGCCCACAGATTGATTCAGAAAGAAAATCTGCTGGCCTCCCTGAATCTGCGGGTAAGCAAAACTCAGAAAGAACCCCGCTCGGCAGCAGCGGCATCCAGATCCGCTTTGAAACCGATCTCATCACCGAAGGCATGCGCCCCACGCGCATCGTCAAAGTCCGCCCCGCAAGCTGGCCGGA
>CAUJJC010000229.1 GCA_963204975.1 Verrucomicrobiota bacterium
ATAGGAATCGAGAACCGAGGTGCCACAGGTGTGCGTCCGAAGATCGGTTGGGCCATCGTGCGCGAGCACTTCATGGAGCAGTTTGTGAGTCAGTTGGACTCGCATTCAAGAATCGTCACACGCACTCCGCGCGTGGATGAAACCATTGATGAAAACCCATTTTTCGACCTCTCATTCTTGAGTCTTCCAGTGGACCTTCAAATCTTCTACCGGACCACCGACGGAGCCGGATTGTTTGGCAAAGGAGTCATTCATCCGAGCGAGGTGCTACTTAAGACAGCGCCACTCTGCCAGAGCTGGCGGCATCTAGGCCAGTGGTTCGATGGCAGCTTCCTGCTAGAGAATGGTGCCGTCGTTCGGGCTTGGTGGACCGGGACGGAGTGGCAGCATCAGACGCTGGGCCTCACGTTTACCGAGTTCGTGTCACGACTCGTGGCCGATGATAGCCATGAATACTGGCTTCGAGAAGAGTTTATCGAACCGGAGATCAAGCCTCTCTGGATGGGCTTCACAGCACCGACTCCACATGCAAGCTGTCTAGCCGCTACCATCAAGAAGCTTCAATCAGCAAATCACAGGATGCGTTCCATGAAGCTGAGCAAGGTGGATGTGTTCACGATCCTTCCGCTAGCCTCTGTTGATCTCGCGCACTTGCCACATGCGTTGCAGGAGGTGTTCAAAGTCTGCGGCGGTATCAGACAGTCCGATGACTTCGAACTTTGGGGGCCCGACCGCATCCGAGCCCTTCCGGGCACTAAGCAGCGATGGCTGGAAATTGGTGCCGCCGGACCCCAGCGTTTGATCTTTGACGCAGTGGCAGACCGCGGTGTGGCAGTGATCGATCCTCAAAAGGGCGTCATCCATGTGTCATCCTCCATCGGAGAATTCCTCGAACTGGCAACACTAACGCCTCAGATCGCTTTCTGGCTAGCCCCTAGCTGCAACAGCGGAGTCGGCCAGCATTTGCTCTGGCCTGATGAGGATTTGAACGCCACCTTTGGCTGACCGCAACTCAATGCCCTGACGAAAGCACGGGCGATTCTCTGTTCGGGCGTGAGTGCCGGTCAGCGATGCTCACAATCGCGTATCCGACACGATGCGGTCGTCGGTTTCGTCTTCGATCCAGTAGTCGTAGCTGTCGCCGTTCTTGCGCATGTGGGCGGCGTAGTCGTGGCCGGGGAGAACGCGGAGGGTGAGGGTGCGGTCGTGGCGCGATGGCGCGTTGCCAAAGTGCTGGCCGAGGCGTGCGCCGATACTGCCGCCGAGCTTCTGGGAGAGCAGGGTGGCGCTGTCTTTGCGGGCGCTGAGGGTGATGGAATGCACGCCAGGAGCGAGCGAGAGTCCGGCAGGGAGCTTGGGATCGGGAGCAGGCTGGCCGTCGATGGCTTTGACCACGAGATAAACTCGCTTCTTTTGTGACCGGAGATGAATGCCGAACCAGCCTTTGCTCTGTTCGAGCCCAAGGATGGCGACGCCTGGATGGGTGACACGATCAGTGGTGCCACATCCAGACAGCAAACAAACGATCAGCGCGATGAGGGGGACGAGCCGGAGGTTCATGGGCGCGGACTATCCCATCGCGATCACATTGATCAAGAGGCGAGCACGTCGAGCAGATACTTCATGGGCTGGAAGTGCTCGATGAGGATCTCCACCTTGCCATCACGGGACATGCGGGCCTGCTTGATGTCGAAGTTCGGCGTCTTGTGCGGGGCGAAGAGGATGTCGTCGTGCGTGGCGTTGGCGTGCTTCTTGAACAAGGCGGGAGTGATGTGGCCGCCGAGGTGGTCATCGCGTCCGGTGGCGAGGTGGCAGGTGCCTAGGACTTTCTCATCCTGGATGTCGGCTCCGCTGACGGGGAGCACTTGCGTGCCGAAGCCGAGTTCGCCGAGCACGCCAGTCATCGGGTCGTCGGCGAGCTTGGCGTTGTGCGCGTCGATGGTGGACTGGCTGCCTTCGATGAGTTCGGCCTTGATGATGCGACCACCGGTGACGGTGAGCTTGCCGAGGGTGCCGTCTTCATACTTGAGAGGGAAGGCTCCTTCCGCTCCCTGGGGGACAAAATACACTTCGCCAGCGGGCAGATTGGCCACATCGGGTTCGAGGCCATGGCAGAGGCCGTGAGACTTCTGGGCTTCCTGTTTCCCAAGCTCAAGACGCACCGTCATCTCCTCGCCGCCGTGGACCACGAAGTCGATCTCCACCCAGTCGGCGCGGGTTAGAGAAAGGCGGAGTTTTTCAGCATCGCGGCTGACGTCATTGTAATCGACAGCGAGTCCGGAATTGAGGATCACATCGTTGACTCCGTGTAGCGTGGCACCGCGGAACCCAAACTTTTTCGCGTGGGCTGTGAGCGGTGCCGTGGCGCTGAAGGTGGAGATGCACAGAATGATGTCGTATTTCGAATAGACATCTCTTTCGAGGCTAAGGGTGTTGCCTTGCATGTCCACGCAGAGGTCGTCCATGTCCAGATTGCTGCCGCCGGTCATGGGATAAGCAAACATTTCACCACCTGAGGCACCGAGCGCGGCGAGGCCACCTTCCTTGAGTCCCGTGTAGAAGTGCTTGTGAGCGCGGGCCTGGATTTGAAGTTTGAGATCGTCGAGGAAGGCAAAGTCCTTGGCGAGAGTGAGATCGGGCAAGTCGATGAGGATGCAGATGCGTTTGCCTTGAGTGGGTTCGAAAACGGAGGAGAGCAGACGGACGAGATCGAACGTGGGGAAGCGGCGGTCGTTGGCGGCGGACTGGACAGTAGGGGCGGGCATGGCGTTCATGATGACGAATTGGGGCGAAGGGTAAACTGCTTTACGCCATCATGAAGAACCGGGCGGCAACAAAATTGTAAACGTGGCACCAAGCGGGACAAGTCTGCCGCAAGCCACAGGCTCCGATGACAGCACTGTGCTCGCGGCTTGGTGAAAAGGCCCGTTTGGCCTAGGACATCCTGCATTTTGTAAACAGTTTAGATGACAATACTCGTGAGACTAGGCAGTATGCACTGATGAATCGTCACAAGAAAGTTTGTATCACGGGCTGCACACGCGGCTTGGGCCGCGCCATGGTGGATGAGTTCATCAAGCTCGGCTGGATCGTCGCAGGCTGCGGGCGCTCGATGGAGACAGTGGCCGAACTCCAGCAACGCCTCAACAACCCGCATTTCATTCAGCGCTGTGATGTATCGAAGGAGGCAGAGGTGGCAGCGTTTTGTCAGGCGATGATCAGCGCTGTGGGTGCGCCCGATCTGCTGATCAACAATGCCTCCATCATCAATCCCAATCGCGTGCTCTGGAAGATGAGCGCGGAGGACATCGACAGCATCGTGGATGTGAACATCAAAGGCACCATGGCCATGATGCGCCACCTGCTGCCAGCGATGATGACTCAAGGTGGCGGCGTGGTGGTGAATCTGAGTTCAGGCTGGGGGCGCAGCACAGCCGCAGAAGTAGCCCCTTATTGTGCGACGAAGTGGGCCATTGAAGGATTGAGTCAGGCCGTGGCGCAAGAGACCGAGGGCAAGGTGGCCATCGTGGCCATGAACCCTGGGATCATTGATACCGACATGCTGCGAAGCACCTTCGGCCCTCATGCAGGGCAGTATCCGAATGCCCGCCAGTGGGCTAAGAACGCGGTGCCCTTCCTTGTTTCACTCGGGCGGAAGCACAATGGCCAGGCAGTGACGGCTCCGCCCTAGCTTCAGCCAATCAAAGATGTCCTCATCTAACAAAGCGCAAGTCTGCGCGTTGGACGGTGCATGTCTGCTCTCACTCGCATTGGTATTCTCTCATGGTGTGCGCTCTGCATTGGCCATGGTCGGGCCGATACGACGACGGAGAGTGCAGGCCGAATCGATGAGGGGCTGCTGAAGACCTTGGCACTCGAGCAGGGTGTGATCGGTCGCACGCCGGCAGCCGTCCCAGTGGTGCTGCCGCCTTTGACTGACGACGCCACCTTCATCCGCCGCGTGAGCATTGACCTCGCGGGACGCTTGCCCACGACGGACGAAGTGCGTGCCTTTCTGGCATCCGATCTCGCGACGAAGCGGGCCGATCTGATCGACCGGCTGGCCTTGAGCCGCGAGGCAAGTGACCTGCGCTACCTCCGGCTGGCCGATCTGATGCGGGTGACGGACAAGGCGGGGGAACGGTCCCTGCTTCCATTTGCTGATTGGCTGAGAAAATCTGTTCGGGATAACGTGGCCTGGGATGAACTGATGCGGCAGATGCTGCTGGCCTCCGGGAATCAGAGCACAAATCCAGCCACGGGTTTTCTCCTGCGGGACGAGGGCAACCGGCTGCACACAGCGGTCGCCGTGGGTTCCATTCTCCTCGGGACGGATTTCCATTGCTCCCAGTGCCACGACCATCCTTTCGCTGACTGGACACAGATGCAGACCTATCAACTGGCGGCGTGTCTGCCACCGGTTCGCGGGGAGATGCCAGCGACGAAGCGAAAGCCAAAGAAAGCCGAAACCTTGCTCCCTGGAGCCCGTCGTCTGGGCCGCACCATGGTCGAGCCTCCCGTCGCCCCGCCTGACGAAAAGAACTTCTCCAAGGCGGGTTGGTTCGGGATTGACGAGG
>CAUJJC010000230.1 GCA_963204975.1 Verrucomicrobiota bacterium
GTTCTATCGTGCCCCTGCGGCCTATCAACATCCTCGGCCTCGGAGGCCTGCGAGTGCTCCTGTATGGCGACCGAGAGTCCGCCCTTCCTACCAAAACCGGAAGTGACTGGACTCCGCCGGCCATGGAAAGCCTCGAAGCGCTCGTGGCCGACATCGAGCCCTTCGCTTGGGTCATCAATCAAAGCCTGCTCAACAGCGGCTCGTGCGATCCGTTACTCCAACGCCGTGAGGAAGCCGAGCATCGCTACCTGCGTGAGGTGGTGGAGATGCATTCGAACCGCACGGCCTGGTTACCGTGGCAGCCGGAAGAGCTGGTCGGCCCCGACGCTCTGGCCCGGCTGGCCGCCTCCACTCTCCACCCGGCCCTGTCATGATCGCGCCTTCTGCCAAAAACTCCCTCTGGCATGGAATCGCCCGCAAATCCACCACGGACTTTCTGGGGCGTGGCTTGATTCGCGACAACCAGCTCGTGCTTGCGAACGAGAACCGCATCTAGGTCATCGCCGTGAGCACCGACCACGACGACGACCATGGCAGCGCGCCTCACTTCCTGCCCCACTGGGTGCAGGAACACTGGATGGTGGTGACGGTAGCCGTGGCTGGCATCGCGCTGGTCGTTGGATTCTTCGGTGAGAGGTTTCTTGGCCTTCCCCAATCCGTCGCGCTCGCGTTCTACCTCTTGGCCTACCTGGCGGGCGGCTACGATGTCGCCCGCAAGGCCTTGCCTGCCCTGCTCCGTGGGAAATACGACATCGACATTCTGATGCTCTCCGCCGCCGCGGGCGCCGCATTGCTCGGGCAGTGGGCGGAAGGCGCGTTTCTGCTCTTCCTTTTTTCGCTTGGCCACGCCGGTGAAGAATACGCCCTGGATCGGGCTCGCAATGCCGTGGGCACTCTCGGCGAGCTCATGCCCCGCACCGCCTTCACCAAGCGCGGAGACAGGCTGGAGGAGGTGCCGGTGGAGCAACTCGCGGTAGGCGACATGGTCTTGGTGAAACCGGGTGAGCGCGTGCCCGTGGATGGGGTTATCACAGCAGGCCAAAGCACCGTTGATCAAAGCGCGATCACGGGCGAAAGCGTGCCGGTGAACCGCAAACTCGGCGATGAAGTCTTTGCCGGCACCGTGAATCAGGATAACGCACTCGACGTACGCATGACCCGGTTGGCTCGGGACAACACCCTCGCACGGGTCATGCAGCTCGTCGCCGAGGCGCAAGAGCAGAAGAGCCCGACACAACGCTTCACGGAAACGTTCGCTCGCCGCTTTGTTCCGGCAGTGCTCCTGGGCACTCTTCTGGTCATCGTGGTGCTACCGCTCGTCTTCAAGTGGACCTGGAGCGCGAGCTTCTACCGGGGCATGCTATTGCTTGTGGCCGCTTCGCCGTGTGCGCTGGCTATCGGCACACCTGCTGCCGTCCTCGCGGGTATCGCCCAAGCAGCACGGCACGGCGTGCTGATCAAGGGAGGCATCCACTTGGAGAACCTGGGGCGCTTGAACACCGTTGCCCTCGACAAGACCGGCACGCTCACAACGGGCCGTTTCGCTGTCACGCAGGTCATGGGTTTCGAGGGCGTGAAGGAGGACGAGGTCCTTCGAATCGCTGCTGCCGTCGAGGAGCAGTCCAGTCACCCGCTGGCCGTCGCCATCGTGAAGACCGCGAGAGAGCGCAACATTCCGTTCCCGTCGGCCACCGACATCGAAAACCTTCCCGGCAAAGGTATCCAAGCTCGGGTGGAGGGCGCCGAGGTCCTGGCGGGAGCCCTACGGGCCTTTGCCGAGGATCCTGCCGCCCAAGAAGGGCAATCTCTCGCCATGGCCGTAACTGAGCTCGAAGCTGCTGGGCAGACCACGGTGATCCTTCGACGAGCTGGATTGTTCATTGGAGTCATTGCGTTGGCCGACGAGCCGCGGGCTTCGGTCAGTGACGTGATGCAGCGTTTGCGGGCGCAGGGCATCAAGCGGCTGGTGATGCTCACCGGGGACAACGCCTCGGTGGCCCACCGAATCGCCGAGACGATCGGAATCACGGAGGTCCGAGCGGGGCTGCTGCCCGGGCACAAGCTGACGGCGATTCGTGAGCTTGAGCGTGAACGTGGCGTCATAGCGATGATCGGTGATGGCGTAAACGATGCGCCCGCACTGGCAGCGGCCACGGTTGGCGTGGCGATGGGTGCCGGAGGCACTGCGGTCGCATTGGAGACGGCCGATGTCGTGTTGATGGGTGATGATCTCGGGAAACTGTCCTTCGCCATCGGACTGAGCCGAGCCAGCCAGCGCATCATCCGCCAGAACATGGTGATCGCGCTGGGGGTGATTGCCCTGCTGGTGATCGCCTCATTGGTCGGCATCATCCCCCTGAGTGTCGCAGTGGTCCTGCACGAAGGCAGCACCATCGTCGTGGTCCTGAATGCCCTACGGCTCCTGACCTGGCGGGAGCGCACCGCGTGATTTGAGGGGATCGCGATGACCACCAGCTCATGCGCCAGATTTCAGGAAAATGCCCGCTCCGATCTTGGCCGCCTCCGATCCAGCAACCGGGTGGAGGTAGTTCCTTTGGGTCTCATCAAGTTCCACGGCCACGGGATCGTTCGAGACCTTGGTGTTCACGAGATCGAGGAACGAAGCGTCGATGTCCTTGAACCCGAGGTTGGCACCGGTGCCGGAGCACGCCATTTTCGCGTTCGCGGCGAAGAGACTATCAACAATCCGGTAATGCCTCCTTTGCTTTTCAGAGGAGCCCGCACCGACAGCCGGTCCTGTTGCATCCGGGTCCCGCTGTGCCGAGGCGCCGCTCTGGTAGGTCCAGATGAGGCGTTTGTGCGGCTACGTGACTACACGGTTTGCGTTGCCGTGAGTCGCGTACACCCATTGGCCCGCCGAAAACGGGTTGTCTTGCCGGCACTCCAGCAGGAAAGGCTGATGGTTTACTCCCGCACGGAGTACCCGGAGTACCACAGTTGGTTAAACCAGATCCTGAACGGAGCGATCCGGTCGGCATTGGCGAACGGTGAGGAGCACGAAAACGGATCAAGCATCGTCGCGGCCGTCGAAGCCGGACGCGGCATCGCCATCGTGCCGTCTGTATTCTCCGCTGTCGCCGGTCCCCGTCTCGTGTTTCGTGAGTTGCACCCAAGACCGGTCGCCTTGGTGGTGGGTCTCGCTTATCACCGACGCCATTTGGGTCCTGCAGCCCGGCAATTCCTGAAGACAGTCGGTGGGCTGTCAAAGTGAGTTTGAAATCAACACTTCCCGGCAAGCCTGAGAAACCAGGAATGCTCGCCGTCGCATGACTCACACCAAATGTTCCCCGTGGAACAAGTGTCACGTGCCACATTTGCGATGTGGATGACAGGTCGGACTGAGTTGGAGCGCATCCCGCCAACGTCATTTTCGGGCTTCCTTCTCGCTGCGGCGACCGATGCAACGCCGAGTCACTCGCCTCCAGAGTAGGTCGCTCGGTTCACCCAACCACTGTCCCAGGCCCTTTTCGGCCGCCGGGCAAGCTTTCAACCGTCCTGACGCCCCCTTGCGAGGCTCAAGTGTACCCACCGTGGGTACACCCTTGGTACAGGGGTGCGTTTTCGCAAAGCGTTCATCTTGAATTCATTACAAAAGCTGTACCCAATGTACCCAGCGTACCCACCGAAATGCGTGTGTGTATGTAACTGAGAGGGTCTCGGTCGTCTCGATCGCGGTCGGGTCACCATAACCGAGTGCCTCACACATGATGGCACGTTTTCCATGGTACAGTGGGTACACTCACGAATTCCCCCCATACCCCCTTCTCTCTCTCTTCTTCTTCTT
>CAUJJC010000231.1 GCA_963204975.1 Verrucomicrobiota bacterium
GATGTGCGCTTTTGCTTCTGTAGGCGGCTCTGCCTGGCTTGCCGTGCTTGTCAACCGAGATCTGGCAATCAGCGCGGAAACTATAGCGCCGATAGCCGTGAAGCTCGCCGCAACAATATATTCAATCGACATAAGTCTGCGTGCTTTGTCTTTGTGGCCGAACGTCTCGGATCAGGCGACGGCGAGCGCAAGACGTTGCTGACACGACAGATAGCCTTCGAGCCGTTGCCTGCATCCGTTTTGTTAGCCCTTTGGTTCACGTTCGTCGTAGATTCTCGTGAAGTTCGCAAACTCGGTGCCCTCTAGATCTTTCGCCACAACCGCCCTGGCGATCTCGAAATCAATCACGAGACAAGCCGCTTCCATGGTGCCTGATCCGATACTTCCTCCATCACAATGCCCTAGCCCAGTCCAACCAAGCGTCCCACTCAGTCTGCTCTCCAACCTGTGGCGCTTGTCTAGATCCTCTGGAGTCCCAAATCCATCAACAGCATACTCGACGAGAAGCATCGAGTGGTCGTCCAAATCCACTTCCTTGTAGCCACTTTCATAAGCGATCCGAAGAACATTCCGGAGGGCTACCGCTTTTGAATCACCAGACGGAAGAGGATGTTCACGCGTATCGCCGCGCTCGCCAACGATCCCCCAGTGCTCGGTAATCTCTCGGTCACCAATCCAAGCCTCGTGGTAATGCCAATGGCCGTCTTCCTTCTTGTAGAGCTTGATCATGGTAATGCCTTCTTCGGGTGTTGATCCGACTTTAGTTGCACCTGAGTCAGCCTGATTGGAGTCACAACCAACGAGCAGCAGGAAGGCGAAGGCAATCGCGCCGAGGTTGACGTTCGGGATCTTCATTTTTCTTGGGCTAACATTGTTTAGCCACACTAAATTGTGGGCGAATCAGATTCGCCCACAGTTTTTTCGATGCTCATGCGGCTAGGCGAAGGCCGGACGAGCGGTGCGAGTGTCCGGGAATGACAGGGGATGTCAAGATGTGGGATATAATGCCGGGATATAATGCCCGGCATGAATGGCTCTCGGCGCGGGGGTGCCCACGGACGGCGCGGGGGTGCCCACGGACGGCGCGAGGGTGCCCACGGAGGCCTTGTGAGCGGCGGACGGGTGAGGTCGAGCGGCGGACGGGTGAGGTCGAGCGACGGACGGGTGAGGTCGAGCGGCGGACGGGTGAGGTCGAGCGGCGGACGGGTGCCCGCGAATCGTCCCCGGAGGCCCCTGGGCAAGGCGGGACGCGCTCGCCGTTGTCGGCGGGTGAGCAGGAAGAATCGGTGTCGATCAACGGCTTCACTGCAGCAGGAGGCGTGGCTCCTTTCTTATATATAGGGCCGATCCGAAAACTCGAAGACGAGGCTGCTGGGCGAAGCGGAGATAGCCGAAGGCAAACCCACGGCTTCAACAGGTTGCGCGACTTGGGTTGAAGCCGGTCTCTCTGAGGCCGGAGAGGTGTGGAGCCGAATGCTCCGGCGGCTCCCAAAACCGAGTTTTCGGATGCTCCCTATAAACCATCCGCCGCGCCGCGTTGCGCACGTCATGATAAAAAGTGGGCGAGGCTTGGATTTTGCCCCCTGCGGCCTACGGGGCATTGGAGCATCTGCTCGGAGCGTTGCCCGGAAGAAAATGATTGGGGGGGCGCTCCGCTCAGCCCTGGCCTCCAGATGACGCCCGCCGTGGTGCTCTCCATCGGGAATGAATCACTGCGGCAAACGGCTTTTTTTGATACAGGCGAGGTGGGGGATGGAGGTGACGCCTGGGGTCATGCCCCTGAATGCCAGGACACGGGCGCTGGCAGAGCATCTGGGCATGGATTCGTTCTTGAGCCTGGACCTGAGCGCCGTAAACATCGGCCCCCTCATGTCCACCCGCCGCAAAGGTTGCCTCAAGCTCCTGTTTTGGTTCGCTGTCGCGGACCTCGTGCTGCTGTTTTTGTTCGGGCAGATTTACTTCAACCTGGGCAGCAATCTGACGCTGTGGGCGTTCCGTCACTCGACGGCTCCGCTGGAGGTGAAGACGACACGGGGCTGGCGGGCGGTCTCGGAGGTGACGATGGCGGAGCTGGGCGAGGCCTTGAGGGAGCAGCATCTGGAGCAGGACTTCCGCTGGTGCACGCTGCCTGTGCGCCGCCGGGCGACGACACCGGTGCAAAGCTTTGTCAGCAGTTTCTTCGGTGCCGAGATGAACATCGTGACCATCTCGCCCAACCGCTTCGCCTTCACTACGAGCTTCGATTCCTCGTTCAAGGGCACCACGGCGCGGGAGCGGATGAGCACGGAGCAGGCGCACTTCACCATCGTGGCGAATTTCCGTGAGCCCAATGGCAAGCCGCTGGGCTGGGTGTATCACCACGGGCAACTGGTGCATCGCCCCTTCCCCGAGTGGACGGGGGTGTTCTTCGTCAAGCAGGGCAGGCCCTGGTTTGGCCCCAAGTCACTCCTCGATGAAGTGCCCGGCCCTATTGAGGAGGGCACGCAAGGCTACCCGAGTGTGATGAAGAACCACACGGTCTTCAGCTACGTGGATGAGGCCCCGAACAAATTCTTTGATGGCAAAAAGATCACCTACCGCTCGCTGGCCGGGATGCGGCGCGATGGCACCATCGTCTTCGTGCTCAGTGGCGATGGCGGCGTGTGCAATGTGGCGGAGGTGACGGAACTCGCGCGCAAGCTCGATGTGAAGCACGCGACGCTGCTCGATGGTGGCCGTGCGCTGCAATACTCGATCCGGTCACGCTTTGGCACCACGCACTTCCAGGCGTTCAATACGCAGTTCGACTTCGGCCCCCGCTGGATGCGCCCGCAGAAGTCGCCCGTCTATATCGCGGTGAAACCTCGTCAGCCGTGAACGATGCCCACCCTTGATCACGAGAACGAACTGCGCGCCCAGGGCCACAAGATTGTCGCCGGGCTGGATGAGGTGGGGCGTGGTCCATTGGCGGGTCCTGTCTGCGCGGCCGCTGCGGTGCTGCCGAATGACTTCGACCATCGCGTGCTGAATGACTCAAAGAAGCTCAGCGAACGCCAACGCGACAAGATCTACGATGAACTCATGGCGCACCCCGATGTGATCTGGCACTGCGTGATGCTGAGCGTGGAAGAGATCGACCGGATCAACATCCTGCAAGCCTCCCGCGAGGCGATGCGCCAGGCCTTGCTGGGCCTGCGGGTGAAGGCGCACGCGGCGCTCATCGACGGACTGCCAGTGCCGAACTTCCCCGTGCCGCAGCGGGCTCTGGTCAAAGGCGATAGCATCAGCTACTCGATCGCGGCGGCCAGTGTGATCGCGAAAGTGACGCGCGACCGGCTCATGGTCGATCTCGCGATGAAGTATCCGCACTACGGCTTTGAGCAGCACAAGGGCTACCCCACGCCGGTGCATCTCGCCGCCTTGCGCGAGCATGGCCCCTGCCCGATTCACCGCCGCTCCTTCGCTCCCGTGGCGCAGTTGAGTTTGGATTTGTAACACCAGAGCCGATTCCGTCTCCCGATGATCATCGGGATCATCGCTCCACAACAGTGGGCGCTAGTGACGTGCTAGGGATCCATGCATCGTCTATCGACCGGAGGACTGCATCAGGCAGTCAAAGCCATCAGGGAATGATTCAATGACGTGGGCTGGCATGGCTGACGAAGGGTGACTTTTCATGGTCCGCTGGCAAGATGCCTTGGGGGGGCTGAAAAGGCCGAGGTGAATCCGGCTATCGCGCCAAGCTCAACTCCGCCATGTAGATCGCCGTGATCGTCTTGCCCGCCTCATCCTTCTCGTGGCTCGAATACCAGGAGATGAGGCCCTTGGTCGGTGAAAGCTCGACGAAGCCGGGATAGGAGTTGTCGCCGCCGCTGGGGAGTTCGGCGAACTCGTGGAGTTGCTCGCCGACGAGCCAACAGAGCGACGTTTTCGCTCCGTTCTCTTTCGTGGTGTGGCGACCTCCGACGAGGACATGCTCGCCCCACTTCGCGACGAGCGGCCCGCCGATGGCGCGGTCGAACTGCTGGCGGTTCCAGTCGGTGTAAGGCGGCTTTGATCGCAGCAGGAAGGCTTCCTTGCCGCTGCCGTTGCGCCCGATGGCGAGCAGACTGCCGTCGCGTTCGAAGAGGAAGGCCGTTTCATCACCATTCGTCTCATTGAAGTAGGCGCGCTTTTTCCAAACAAGGCCGTCATCGCTTTCGAGCATGAGGGACTGGATGCGGCTGCCCTCGCCTTTCGGGCCGATGTCGTAGCCGGGTTTGCGTCGCCCACAGAGGAAGGCTTTGCCATCGTGTGCTGCGGCACGCCAGATGTAGAGGCCGAAGGTGCCCTCCAGCATCGTCGGCTCGCTCCACTTCGTGCCGTCGTCGGAAAACACCGCGAGGCCGAGCATCTTGTTCATGTCGTAGTCCTTGCGGTCGATCAAGCCCGGCCCACTCCACCAGGTGCCGGTATAAACGAAGAGGCGATCTTTGAAGACAAGGAAGTGCGGATCACGCGTGTCGCGGTCCTTCACGCTGAAGCGATGCACTTGCGTCCAGGTTCCACCCTCATCCGCACTGCGCATGATGATGACGGAGGCCGTGTTGAAAACCATGTGGCCGTCCGGGCAACTGCGGAAGCACAGGTAGAGCTGCCCGTTGAAACGCACGAGATCCGTGAAGGCATTGTGCTCGCCGTTGTGGAAGGCGCGGCGGATGTTGGTGACAGCGACGTCTGGCGGCGGTGCCGCGAAAGATGAGTCCCGAATGAGGAATGACGAAACGAAGGCGATAAAGAGCAGCAGGCGCATGAGGAGCATACGCCACGACGACGGCGAGTTTGTCCACCGAACGAGGCAGGAAACGAGCGGGAAGCAGCGTTGACTCGGTCCATGAACCGCCGCCAGTTTCTTCTCCGTTCGGGTGCTGCCGCCCTGGTCTCATCAGCACATGCAGGTCAGTTTACGGGCAAGATTCGCAAGTCACTCAAGTGGAGCATGGCGATGAAAGCCGCGAAAGCGATGACTCTCACGGAGGCATTCAAGAAGCTGCGTGAGTGCGGTTTTGATGGGGTAGAGCCCAGCCTGCTCGGACACGTCACGGCGGACAATGCGGAGGAGTGGATGGCAGCGAGCAAGGCCAGCGGTTTGATCATTGATGGCACGGTCGGTGGCCGGGTGGACGGCCTGGAGGCGGGCATTGATTTGACCAAGCGGCTGGGCGGCGACTCGATGCTCGTGGTCCTCGCCTATGTGAACGACAAGCCAATCATCCAGCAGTGGAACGAGGCTCGTGATCGAATGAAACAAGCGTCTGCCCATGCCGAGAAGCAGGGCATCAAGATCTTGATCGAGAATGTCTGGAACACCTTCCTCATCAGCGCCTTCGACATGGCACGGTTCATTGATGAAGTGGGCAGCCCGTGGGTGCAGGTCCACTTCGACATTGGCAACATGATGCGCTGGGGTGTGGCTGAGCACTGGGCCGAGGTGCTGGGACGTCGAAGCGTCAAGCTGGACGTGAAGGAGTATGACCTCGAGCGCGCGATGACGGAAGGCATGAGGAAGGGATTCGACACGCCGCTGGGTGAAGGCAGCATCAACTGGCCTGCGGTGCGCGCCGAGCTGAAGAAGATCGATTTCCAAGGCTGGGCCGCTGCCGAGGTGAAGGCGGGCGAGTGGGAATACCTGGCCGATGTGGCACGGCGCATGGACCAGGTGCTCGATCTTTGACTTGCGGCGGAAGCCTGGGCCACAAGTCCACACGCAACACTGCCTTGCCATTTGCGCGCCGATGTTCCATCGGAGGGAGTCACACTTTCGTTGCTAAGGCAGCGCGTATGCCACGTATTCTGACGCCCTTCCCATGAAGTTCCTCGCCCTCGCACTCACACTCATCGCCACCACTTCGGCCCATGCCCAGCTCCAGTGGATCTGGACCAACAAGAAAGCCCAGGACAAGGAGAAAGCCTCGTTCCGCACCAGCTTCGATGCCCCTGCGGATCTGGCGGCTGCTACCTTGCAATTCAGTTGCGACAATGGTGCCAAAGCATTGATCAATGGCACGCCCGTGGCTGAGAATCCCGACTGGCAGCAGCCGACGAAAGCGGATGTGCTCAAGGCGATCAAGCCGGGCAAGAACGACCTCCTCATCAATGCCACGAACAAGGGCGGTTCGGCGGGCCTCGTGGTGAAACTCATCCTCACGACCAAGGACAAGAAGAGCATCGAGGTCGTCACGAATCCCCAGTGGGAAGCCGCCACCACAGGCACGGATGCATGGAAGCCCGCCGTTGGTGTAGGCCGCTACGGTAGCGGTCCCTGGGGCGAAGTGCTGGAAGGCAAAGGCGGCGGGAAGAATGACAACGGCACCGTCATTGAGGCCAAGGACGTGGTTGTGCTTCCAGGGTTCAAGGTGGAGCTGCTCTACAATGTGCCCAAGGCTGATCAGGGCTCCTGGGTGAGCATGACCACCGATCCAAAGGGTCGCCTCATCTGCGGCGATCAATACGGTGGTCTCTATCGTGTGACCGTGCCTCCTGTGGGTTCGGGCGACAAGGCCCAGGTGGAGAAGATTCCCAGCATCATCGGCGGCGCTCATGGTCTGCTGTATGCGAACAACGCGCTCTATGTGATGAACAACGAAAAGGCCACGCCTGACTGCAAGCCTGGCCTCTGGCGCATGAAGGACAAGGGCGATGGCACCTTCGCCGAGCCCGAGTATCTGCGCGCCATGCCAGGCGGCGGCGAGCACGGGCCGCACTCCATGCAGATCTCGCCCGATGGCACCGGCATCTACTTCAATGGCGGCAATCACACGAAGCTGCCAGAGAACGTGGAGAAGTCCCGCATGGTCATGGGCTTGTGGGGTGAAGACCACATCCTACCGCGCATGTGGGACGCCAATGGCCACGCCCGCGGCATCCTCGCTCCCGGTGGTTACATTTGCAAAACCGACTGGGATGCGAAGACGGTGGATGTCTTCTGCATGGGCTTCCGCAACGAGTTCGACTTCGCGCTCGATGCCAACGGCGAGATCCTCACCTACGACGCGGACATGGAGTGGGACATCGGCGCTCCCTGGTATCGCCCCACCCGCATCAATCACTGCGTGTCGGGTGGAGATTACGGCTGGCGCAGCGGCAGCGGCAAGTGGCCTGCGTATTATGAAGACAGCCTGCCCGGCGGAGTGGACATCGGCCCTGGATCGCCCACCGGTTGCGCCTTTGGCACCGGAGCCAAGTTCCCCGCCAAGTATCAACGCGCCTTCTATGGCAATGACTGGACCTACGGCACGATGTGGGCCATCCACACGGAGCCCGATGGCGCTGGCCTGAAGATGGTGAAGGAGGAGTTCGTCTCGGGCAAGCCCCTGCCCCTCACCGATGTGATCATCAATCCCATCGACGGCGCGATGTATTTCGCAGTGGGCGGTCGCAAGACTCAAAGTGGTCTGTATCGCGTCACGTATGAAGGCAAGGAAAGCACGGCACCCGCCCCGGCCTACGAAGTCACTGCCGAAGCGAAGCAGCGCCATGAACTCGAATCCCTCCACCTCGACGGCGCTGGTCCCGAGGCCATCGACAAGGCCTGGCCTTTCCTCGGCAGCAAGGATCGCAACCTGCGCTACGCCGCCCGCATCGCCATCGAGCGCCAGCCGACCAATCTCTGGATGGAGCGCGCGCTCAACGAACCCAAAGCCCAGGCCAGCATTGCAGCCCTCATCGCGCTTGCCCGTGTGAGTCGCAGCGTGGAAGCCGCTCCCGGTGTGGACCCGAATGTGAAGCCTGCCAAGGGCGCCTCCACCGGACCGGTGCCGCTAGCCACCAGTGAGTCCGCAGCCGTTCAGATTCAGATCACCAATGCCCTTGGCCGTCTCGATCTGAGCAAGCTCGATCTGGATCTCCAACTGCAACTCCTCCGCGCCTACCAGCTAGCCTACACTCGCCTCGGCAAGCCCGATGCCGCAGCGTGCGCGGCCGTCGCAGCAAGGCTGGAGCCGAGCTTCCCTTCGAAGAACGCCGCAGTCGATCGCGAGCTGTGCCAGCTCCTCGTTTTCCTCGATTCGAAGATCGTGGTGGCCAAGACGCTCGCCCTCGTCGCCACCGCCGCTGACGACAGCGAAGCACTCGCGAGCGATGCCGTGCTCGCACGCAACGCCGGATACGCTGGCGCTGCCGAGGCTGCTCACAAGAGCCGTCCGAACCGCCAGCAGATCGCTTTGATGTGGTCGCTGCGCAACGCCACCGCCGGATGGACGCCGGAGTCACGCAAGACCTACTTCACTTGGTTCCCGCACGCCCGCACCTGGAAGGGCGGCAACAGCTTCAAGGGCTTCATCGACAACGCTCGCAAGGAAGCGCTGGCGAACTTCGTGCCCAATGAAGAGTCCGCCGCTCTCGATGCCCTGAGCAGCAAGGATGAGCCGGTGCCGCAGAATTTTGTGCCTGCTCAAGGTCCGGGCAAGAACTGGACCATCGATGAAGTGGTGGCGCTCACGAAGGATGGTCTCAAGGGACGCAACTTCGAGAACGGCAAGGCGATGTTCACGGCCACGAGTTGCAATGCCTGCCATCACTTCGCTGGCGATGGTGGCAGTATCGGCCCCGACCTCACGGGCTCCGGCAGTCGCTACACGATCCGCGACTTCATGGAGAACATCGTGGAGCCAAGCAAGGTGATCAGTGACCAATACGGCAGCCATCAGATCGAGAAGACCGACGGCAGCCTCATCCTGGGCCGCATCGTCGCTGAGCAAGGCGACCAGGTGATGGTCATGACCAGCCCCTTCGCTCCCTCACAGCTCACGCCCGTGAAGACTGCCGAGATCAAGTCCAAGAAAGACTACCCGGTGAGCATGATGCCGCCGGGCATGATCAACATCCTCAACCAGAACGAATTACTCGACCTCATTGCCTACGTCATGAGCGGCGGCAATCCGAACGATAAGGCGTTCAAGCCCTGATCCATGGCACTCAAGGCCACCATTCACAAAGCCAAGGTCCAGGTTTCAGACTTGGACCAAAACGCCTACAGCGATCACGAGCTGACCATCGCCCGCCATCCGTCAGAGACGGACGAGCGCATGATGATCCGCCTGCTCGCCTTTGCCCTCAATGCCCCGTCCAACAATGACCTCGGAGCCCTGGAGCTTGCCAAGGACATGTGGGACCCGGATGAGCCTGCGCTCTGGCAGAAGGACCACACCGGGCTCCTCATGCACTGGATTGAGCTGGGCCAGCCCGACGAGAAGCGCATCATGAAGGCCTGCGGACGGTCCAAGCGGGTGACTGTTTACACCTATGGCGGGGCTGCATCGGCTTGGTGGAAAGGTGCGGCGGACAAGGTCGCCAAGGCACGCAATCTCACCGTCTGGCAGATTCCTGAAGAACAGTGCGAGCCGCTTGGTGCCCTGGCTGATCGCTCGATGAATATCCAGATCACAGTGCAGGACGGTGCCATCTACATCAGTGAAGGCGACCGCTCCGTGGAACTGACGCTGCATGCTCTCTGCGGCGGACCTGATTAACGCAGAAAAGAGAACTCACTGAAGCGTGCAGCACACGGTCTCGATGGAGCCCAGGTGCTGTCAC